>CADCLI010000063.1:6072-14907 GCA_902802285.1 uncultured Bacteroidales bacterium | reverse complement strand
GGGACCAGGTCTATTGACTAAGCAATTCTAGTGTGCAATACTTTGATAATCAAAGGAATTATCGAAGAAGGTATTTGCATGGCTCAAGTGACAGGTAAGATAATCGGACTGGGCTCATATCTGCCCCCGAAGATCCTCACCAATGACGATCTGTCTAAGATGGTCGAGACTAATGATGAGTGGATCACGGAAAGAACGGGAATCAAGAGAAGACACATCGCTGACGGCAAGGAAGACAAGTCTTCCACCATGGCGATCAAGGCTGCCAAGGCTGCAGTCGAGGATGCAGGTATCGACCCCAAGGACATCGACCTTATCGTGGCCGCGTCCACATCTCCTGATGTCGTTTTCCCTTCCATAGCAGTATGCGTCCAGGAGGCGCTCGGCTGCACTGAGGACGTCGGATGCTTTGACGTTAACTCCGCATGCCCCGGCTGGATCGCTGCCTTCAATGCTGTTCAGAGTTTTATCGAGGCAGGCAATTCCAAGCTCGCTTTGGTAGTAGGAACGGAGACGCTTTCCAATTACGTAGACTGGAACGACAGAGGAACATGCATCCTTTTCGGTGACGGCGCAGGTGCAGCTGTTTTAAGAGCCGAGGAGGGCAAGAAGAACGAGCTCATCATGAGATCCTCAGGTAAGAGAGGTGTGTGCCTCCACTGCGAGAACAGAAAGCAGCCTAAGAGATATGACGAGGAAGATTTCGAGCAGTCCACTTATTTCTACATGGCAGGCAGAGACGTATTCAGATTCGCGATCACTGAGGTCCCGAAGCTTATTAAGGATCTGTCCGAGAAGTATAACTTCAGCCTCGATGAGGTGGATTACTTCATCCTTCACCAGGCTAACGCACGTATCATCGAGTCCACAGCTAAGAAGCTTAAGATCGATATCGAGAAGTTCCCCATGACACTCGAGGAAACAGGCAACACATCAAGCGCTTCCATCCCTTCATTGCTGTCCACCTTGAAGAAGGACGGCAGGCTCAAGAAGGGCATGAAGCTCGTGCTCGCAAGTTTCGGCGGTGGACTTACATGGGACGCCAACTACATTGAATATTAATTGCAGAATATAAAGGAGAAATGACCATGACAAAGATCACGGAAATGATTGGCATCAAGTATCCCCTCTTCCAGGGCGGTATGGCGTGGGTAGCTGACTACCACATCGCAGCTGCTGTCTCTAACGCAGGCGGTCTCGGCATCATCGGATGCGGTGGCGCTGACGAGAACTGGATTAGAGAGCAGATCCACAAGTGCAGAGAGCTGACCGACAAGCCTTTCGGTGTAAATGTCATGCTCATGAACCCCAGAGCTCCTCAGATTGCTGAGGTCCTTGCAGAGATGCTCATACGTAAGACCTGTCTGGTCTCCGCATGTGCAGGCTGCGAATATATAGGATGGTTTGCCTTTGATGCTGACCGTGCGCAGGAACTCCGATACCAGTTTGGGTACTGACCATGAATAGACGGGAAAGACTATTCCCAGTATCTCATCGGGGCCGAATTCCAGTTCCATTCCCTGGCGGGCGGCCTCGGGGATGAATATCATGTTGTCATCACCGAGTTCCTTTGAAAGGGTTTCGGCCACAAAACGGCTGTTGCCGCATCCGGAGTACCAGAGTATCATATCACAAAATCCATTTTAATGTCATTGTCATCGGTGGGCACGCAGGGCAGTTTCTGGCAGTCAAAGCAGACTCCGGCCTTAAGTGCGTGTGGCAGCCGGGGCAGCAGGCGGTCGTAGAATCCGCGGCCGCGTCCCATGCGGTTACCGGCGGCATCGAACGCGCGGCCCGGAACCAGCACCAGCGTGATGGGGCTCAGGTCTGTCACCGGCTTGCCGTCAGGCTCGGGTATTCCGAACTGCTCACCCGGGTGGAGCTTTCCGTCATACAACTTTACAATAAGGTCATCGCCCTGTATGGATGGCAGGTAGAAACGTTTGCCTAAGGCTGACCATTTATCTATGAATGCAGGGGTCTGTACCTCATCATCCATTGACCAGTAAATCAGTATGTCGGTTGCATCTTTAAAAGCCTGATTCTGCTCCAGACGTTCCCAGATGGAGGCGGACTGCGCAGCTTTCTGCTCCGGAGTCATTACTGAAATGAGCCGGCGGATGCGCTGGCGGGCCTGTTTCTTGTCATCATGCATGGCCTGCATGCTATACTCGCAGCCGCAGTAGCGCTGGTTGTAGAAATCCTGTTCCTTAATAATCTGTGAGCGGCGTTCCTGCAGGCCTCCCTGGCGCCAGTTCTTATCCCAAACCGTAAGTCCCGGGAACTGGGCGGCAGCCCAATTGCCGGCCTCCACAATCTGGTCGTGGCGTTTCCATCGGCTTGAATCAAGGGTGGAGGTGAAGATGCTGAATCCGTGTTCAGATGCATATCTGGCGGCACTCAATAGGCGCATCTTAAAGCACTCCAGACAGCGCTTGCCGCGCTCGGGCTCATCTTCCAGGCCTTTTACGCAGCACTGCCATGCGGAATGGTTATAGTCAGCATCAACTATCTCCAGCCCCAGTCCGGTTGCATAACGGGTGCACTCCTCCTTTCGGATCAGATACTCCTCCAGAGGGTAGATGTTGGGGTTGCAATAGTAGATGGTAGGCTGCCAGCCGTTGCTTAGCATCCATTCAATGATGGCTCCGCTGCATGGTGCACAGCAGGTATGTAGCAGGATGCGGTTCATTGATGGTGGTGATGGGTATGGATAGTGTAGTCTTTGCGGGCACATTCAGGGCAGATTCCCTTTGCCATGTAGTTGACGCTCTCCACCTGGAAACCGTCAGGGTAATCCACCTGGGGTATGGGCAGCTCTTCAAGACAGAATGTGCGGTGACAGGCCTCACAGTGAAAATGTACGTGGCGGTCATCATCAACATCTCCGTGCGCACGGCAGAGTTCGTAACGGACACCCTCGCAGCCGTCATCAATCTGATGGAGCAGGTGCTTCTCCTTGAAAAGCATCAGAGTACGGAATATGCCCGACTTATCAATGGAGTCAATCTGATCCTCCAACTCTGCCATAGTGACAGGGTGGTCAAACTCAGCTAATGCCTTTAGCACCAGCAACCGGTTTGCCGTCGGCTTCACTCCATGCTCAGATAATATTTGTTCCAGATCCTCCATCGGCTTTTTTAATTGAGAATTGAGAATTATACGCACCGGATGGCCAATTCTCAATTTTCAATTCTCAATTCTCAATTCTCATTTATTCTGTCAGGCATTTATCAAGTTCGGACTTTATGTAGGCTTTATCTAAGTTCTGGCCGATGAACACAAGCTTCTGCATACGGTCACCGTAGGTCTCGTCCCAGTCGGCAGCCAGAGTGGGGTCGGAGCGCAGCATACCCGCCAGCTGGTTCTCCGGCATGGTGGCGTACCACTGACCTGCGTTCTTAAGGCTCATCTGCTTGCCGGCCTGTTCAAACAGGTAACAAATGTCAAACTCATCGGTAAAATAGCACATTCCCTTGGTGCGGATAACACCCTTGGGCCAGCGTTTGGATACGAACCAGTCAAAACGGTTCAGGTCCATGGGACGTCGTGCATAATATACATAGGTGCCGAGGCCGTACTCCTCAACCTCACCGCCCTCATGATCATGATGGTGATGATGATGGTGCTCGTGGTCATGATGATGGCGCTCATGCTCATCATGGTCTTCAGCGTCTTCATCGTCGTCATCATCGTGGTGGTGATGGTGTCCGTGTTCATCGTCATCATCATCGTCATCCTGATGCTCCAGCTCATCGCCGCGTTTCTCAATCTCCTGAATCCAGGTTGCACTGGTGGCGACACGCTCAAAATCAAAAGCCCCGGTGTTAAGTATGTTATCCAACTCTATGTTACCGTAGTCACACTCCAGGATGCGTGCGCGGGGCTGCAGTGCACGAACAACCTTGCGGATGCGTTCCATTTCATCGGCACTAACCTCTGATGCCTTGTTAAGCAGAACAATATTACAGAATTCTATCTGCTGGATAACCAGGTTCTCCAGATCCTCCTCTCCTATGTTTTTCTTTACCAGATCATCGCCGCAACCGAACTCGTCACGTATACGAAGGGCATCGACCACGGTGACAATGCAATCCAGTTGGGGTACACCGTCCTTGGTGTACTTCTCTTCCATGCGCGGGATTGACTCTATGGTCTGGGCTATCGGGCCGGGCTCACAAATTCCGCTGGCTTCAATCACAATGTAGTCAAAACGGTGTAAGGCGATAATCTGGTGCAGTTGCTCTACCAGGTCCATCTTGAGGGTGCAGCATATGCAGCCGTTCTGCAGTGCAACCAGGCTGTCATCATTCATGCCCACAACACCTCCCTGCTGTATCAGGCTGGCGTCGATGTTGACCTCACCTATATCATTTACGATAACTGCAAACTTTATACCCTTGCTATTGGTAAGGATCCTGTTTAATAAAGTCGTCTTTCCGCTGCCTAAGTAACCGGTAAGCAGCAGGACCGGAGTCTTGTTTGTCATAATATGTCTGAAATCCTAAATCAGAATAGATAGTTGAATCCGATGTTGCTCCAGAGTCCTGTCCCGTCGTTGGATTCAAGGGCCTTGGCTGCCTCGAATGAGACAACCATGTTGTGGTTCATTATTAGTTTGAAACCCAATCCTGCCGTACAGTGAACTCCATCCTCTGTTCCGGAATAGAGACCGGAATTCTTCTGTTCCTCAAGACGATAGGGCTGGATGGCCATACCTGCGTCAAAGAATGGATTGGTGGCAATCTGCCAGTTCTGGTTAATGAACTTGAAGTCGTATATGCGCCAACGTATCTCGGCATTGCACATTGCAAATCCTTCGCTCAGGACACCGTTGCGGTTTATGCCTCTTAACGATGCGTTTCCGCCCAAACCTTCGGTGTACATCTTGCGGAAGAACATGCTGTTTATGTTGTTGGTGAAATAGAAAGGAATCTCACCCCAAAGTTTGGCCTGTGCGAGCAGACGGTATGCAAATGTAAGTCTGTCCGATAAGATGGATTTGTACTGGCTCATGCTGAGGTACAGCCCCAGGTTGTCAAATCCCAGACCGTCTATCATATCAGGACTGTAAACCAGTGAAACCTCGATATTCTCACCGCTTGTGGGGTCGCTGTCATGATCGCGGGTGTCATATACCATACCGGCCCTGAACTGGGTCACGTTTCCGCCGTTTTTCTCATAGTTTCGGATCAGTCCGGCATCGAGATACTCATCGTAGAGGGTGACCTGACCGTAATAATCCTTCAGGTCCAGCCGGTCTGTCGATATGTGATAATATGCCAGGCCCAATGCGGCGCTGAAATTGCCTGTTATGGTCTTCTGTACACTTGCCAAGGCACGGAACTGGTTGCGTGACATCATGTAATAACCGCTTTTGGTACCATCCGGAAGTGTTGCGGGGATGCTTCTGTCCGGGTCAAATGTCTGCGCAAATCCGTTGTATCCGTAGAAACCGAATTTGGGCGCGTTGAAATAGGTGATGTCAAAGAACAGCTTGCCGTCAGGGATGAGCGTCTTGAAATCACCGTAGGTGCGCAGGATGCTTGAACCTTTGGTATATGTCGATGCTTCAACGTTGATCTTATAGTTGTACTGCGGATAGTTGGTGCCGTCACCATAATTGAAAATATCGCAACACAGACCGTACTGGAAGCCCAGGTCCGAGTCAAAACCTACAACCGGAAGCGGACCGAAATTCCATCCGGTCTTGATGATATCATTTTTCTGGGCAAAGAAAGGCACAGAGAAAGAAAGAGCGGCCAATAACAGTATGATTCTTTTCATAAGTAAGTTGTTTGGTTATGTCTGTTATTTGGTCTTGTCATCTTCTGTCACTTTCTTCCTGATCAGGTCATAACTGATGGTGGCACCGATTCCTGTCGGACCAAACCAGCGGAATATCATGTTACGCCTGATGAACAGGCTTGGTGCATCATACCATTCATAATAATACTTGCCGCGGAACGGGCTGCCTGCATCATACGGGTCATACAGTGTCATGTAAGCGCCGGCTTTTACCAACAGCTCCAGTTTCCATCTGGTGTCCGGCTTCTTGCCTAGCGGTATGACGTATCCGTAACCTAATCCTCCTCCGAAACCTTCGCCCTGATATCCGTGACCGGCCTGCTTGTCAAAACAGATATCGTACAGATTGGCACCCAGATATGCGGACAGGTAATGACCTGTGTGGTTTGATGCCTTCCTGAAATATCTCCTTCCTTCAAACTGCAGGTTCAGAATCTGGAAATACTGATGCTTGTCCAGAACGGTGTGCCATGGGAACTCATATTCCAACAGCCAAGTCCAGCGTCCGTTCTCAGTAGGATATAACTCCGCCTCAATGTTGTAGATGGGACCCCATCCCAGGTCTTTTGTAAAGAACGAATTGTACAGAAGGTTTGTCTTTGCAGCCAGTAACGGACGTTTTCTGACAGTGCTTTCAGACTTCTTGTCTTCGGACGGGAGCTCTATGGCACCCTTTGGTATTGAAGATGTCTCATCTATGTGAGGTTTCTCAATCTCTATGTTGAAAGCGGTCTTGGGTTCAACGTTGTGCAGGATGTAGATGCCGGAATTTCGGATGACGGGATAATAGTATTCCAGCAGATATGAATAAACATTACCCACGTTGGGGTCTTTGCCAAGGGATCTTTTCATCCTTGTCTTCTTGGCGGCAACGCTAAGCTCCTTGGAGTCAATTACTTCCAGAATCCGTTTCCTGGTGTCTTCCGTAATTAGCGGATCTTGTGCGACATATCGTGCCAGATTGTCCCAGGACTCGGTGACGGTGTTCATTGATATCTTCTCCTTCAGGCTGGGGAATACACGATACATATAGTACAGCATAACCTCCGAACGGTTCTTGGTAAGCCATTGGTTGCGCTCAAGGGTACCTTCGGGCGATGACTGTGATACGATTTCTATTGCAGTGATGTTCTCTGCGCCTATAGAGTCTATTACGCGGTCCAGATGGAGCATTGCCAGTCCGTTGTCCATGTACGAAATGTCCAGTTCCGGCTTGTTCAGTCTGAAATGTATCTCTGTGTAGTCTGTGGCGATGTAGGAGCTGTCGGATGCAGGTATGGGCAGAATGCGTTTTACTACCGTATCCCTGACAGGGAGAAGGCTTTCAGAGTAGCGGATCTGTGCGTTGACGGGCGACAGCATGCCGGTAGCTGAAAAAATGGCTGCCAGCAGAGGCAAAAAAAGTGCCCTTTTAAGACTGGAGATCATACTCTTTATCATATCGATTACAAAAATAAACACAATGTTCTATTAATACATTAAAAAAAATCCCGTAGTTTTCAACAATAGGAAATTTTTTTTTGACAGGCGAATTCAGTCCCTGAGGTTGTCTGATTGTGAAAAAGCAGTACCTTTGCATCCCTAAAACCGATATAGCAGATCATGTTGGGCAGAGGATTGAGATACAGACTTATTATTCTGGTGTTCTTGCAGTACGCCGTATGGGGTTCTTATCTCATATCTATCGGCAGATTCCTTGCCGCATCCGGATTGGGCAGTCAGATCAAGTGGTTTTTTGCCGCCAACGGGATGGTGTCCCTTTTTATGCCTGCATTGATAGGCATGGTTGCAGACCGTTATATCCAGGCGCAGAAGACTTTGGCATTATGCCATTTGCTCGCCGGATGTTTCATGCTTGCTGCCGGTTTTTACTGTTCGGGGACTGACGTGATAGAGTTCGGCCCGTTGTATTCACTTTATGTATCGGGCATAGTGTTCTTTATGCCGACAGTGGCGCTTACAAACTCAGTCTCATACAGCGTGATAGGTCAGGCGGGTGGTGATCCGGTAAGGGATTATCCGCTGATACGCCTTTTCGGGACGGTGGGTTTTATCTGCAGTATGCTTGCGGTCAATTGGATTGCTGTTGACGGGGTGAGGATGCAGGATTCGTACACTCAGTTGATTCTGTCAGGATTTTTATCAATAGGACTAAGCCTTTACGCACTCACGTTACCCAATTGTCCGACCGGTGGCCGCAAGGCGGAACGGAGTCTGAGGGAGGCTTTCGGCCTGGACGCATTCCGGCTTTTCGGAATAAGGCATATGGCCGTATTCTTTGTTTTCTGCATACTTATGGGAACGGCACTTCAGATAACCAACGGTTATGCAAACACCTTCTTGGGGTCATTTGCCTCCAACCCTGATCTGGCAGATACTTTTGCAGTAAAAAATTCCAACGCTTTGCTTTCACTTTCACAAATTTCAGAGACACTGTGTTTCCTGCTTGTGCCAGTCTGCATGAAGCGTTTCGGAATAAAGATAGTCATGCTCATGTCGATGGTTGCCTGGGTGTTGAGATTCGGACTGTTCGGGCTTGGAACCCCGGATATGCCCGGTGTACTGCTGTTCGTTCTCAGTTGTATACTGTATGGAATAGCATTCGATTTCTTTAATATCGCGGCTTCGCTGCATGTGGAGCAGAATGTTGAAGAGAATATCA
Source organism: uncultured Bacteroidales bacterium (assembly GCA_902802285.1). Taxonomy (GTDB): domain Bacteria; phylum Bacteroidota; class Bacteroidia; order Bacteroidales; family Bacteroidaceae; genus Colenecus. Next base: position 6,437 of record CADCLI010000063.1, on the reverse strand, counting down.
GGGCAAGCGCACAGGGACTGCTTATGATGATGTCAAACGGAATAGGTGCCACAATCGGTCTGATGGGCGCCGGTGCCGTAATGGATCATTATGTGTTCAAGGCCGAAGTCAGTGACTGGAGTTCGGCATGGTTCGTCTTTGCAGGTTACATGGTTGTGGTCACCATCCTGTTCGCAATTTTTTTCAAGAGCTATGACAGAAATAAAAAAAGTAAAGAATTTTCGTAGAGTGTCCTTCCTGGCGCCCATGCTTCTTTCAATGGCTGGGGCGGATTTGTATGCAGATAACGTAACGGTCCAGGCTGACACATCCGTTTTTATTGAAGATGTGTTCATTGTGGTTCCCAGGTTAAGCGCGGTTCATTA
>CADCLI010000063.1:0-6064 GCA_902802285.1 uncultured Bacteroidales bacterium | reverse complement strand
AGCAGCAAACAGATTGAGACTTATCCCGTCCAATCCGTGAATGATATACTGAAGTATTCGGCAGGAGTGGATGTCCGCCAGCGCGGTCCCATCGGAGCACAGACCGATATCGGTGTTCGCGGAAGTAATTTTGAACAGGTTGGTGTTCTGTTGGACGGCATTAACATATCGGATGCCCAGACCGGACACAACTCCTTTGACCTGCCTTTTGATAAAAGTGATATCGATCACATCTCTGTGATAGGCAATGCTTTCAGTATGTCTTCGATGATGAGTGCCGTTAATGTGGTGACCCGGAACGATGACATGGACCGTGTGACTGCCCATCTGGATGGCGGAAGTTACGGTTACGCATCGGCCGGGGCCAGGGTGAATATGGCCGGCAGCCGTCGGGATATGAACTGGAACAATATGCTCTCAGTCAATTACGGACGCAGTGACGGCTATAGCCGTAACAAGGCTGGCGGACTGAATTCGGACATGGAGTACAAGAAGGCTTTCTACAAAGGGAACTTCAACAGTTTTCCGGTAAGCCTTGGCTGGTATGCGGGTTTGAGTGCCAAAGATTGGGGCAGCAACACGTTCTATTCGTCCAAGTTTGACGACCAGTTTGAACATACCATGAAGTCCTATACTGCAATACAGGCCGAAACTCACGGAAAAACGTTCAATATCCAGCCTCGAATCTGGTGGAACCATACCGAGGACCGGTTTGAACTCATACGTGGAAGTGAGTCTGCCGTACCATTCAATTACCATCGCTGTGATGTTACCGGAGCAGGTTTCAACAGCTGGGTAAAATGGGGACTGGGCACCACCTTCCTGGGTGCCGAGCTGAGAAACGATAATCTGGTGAGTGGAAATCTGGGCGAAGCACTCGATGATCCGATACATATCAAAGGGACTGACCGCTATTATGACCATGGTCTGAAACGGACCAATTTCAGTGTTTCGCTGTCGCATTATTTATATAAGACATCGGATTTCAGCTGCCGTTTCGGCGTAGTGGGAACCCGAAATACCTGGAACGGTCCGGACATGCGTTTCTATCCGGCCCTGGATGTAAGGGGCACTGTCGGTCCTGTTGCGGTTCTGGCTTCGTATACATCGTCTATGCGTCTGCCGTCAGTAACTGAACTGTATTACAGCGTTGGCGGCTACAAGGCCGACAAGCATCTTAAGCCGGAGGAACTCAAGTCGTTGAGTCTGGAGTTCGACTATGATGATTTTTACAGGAACGGGGTGAATCTGAAAGCCATCGTATATTACAACCGCTATTCAAACATGATAGACTGGATAATGAGACTGGATCTGCCGGAAACCGAAAGGCTTTGGGAGTCGGTTAACTTTACAGAGGTTAAGTCCTTGGGGGCTGAGCTGGGGGCAAGCCTGGATTTCGGCAGGATGTTCCCGGGGCAGACTCTTTTCAGGTCATTTGACGTGACGTACAACCATATCGCCCAACAGAAGACAGACATGCCCAATGTCCAGAGCAGGACGACCCTGGAATATCTCAAGCATAAGGTCGTTGCAGGATTAAGCCTGAATGTGATGCGCAATCTGGATTTAAACGTCAACTGCCGCTATCAGGACCGCGAAGGGACATTTACCGATAAGGACGGTCAGGTAAGACCTTATGAACCTTACTTCATACTGGACGCACGTGCCGAATATGGTTTCGGTCCGTCTGCCGGGTCGTCATCGGGCAAACTGAGCAGGAAGTGTAAGGTTTATCTGGAGTGCAATAACCTTACAGACAGAAGATATTACGATTACGGGTGCGTTCCTCAGCCGGGAATGTGGGTGATTGGCGGCTTGTCGGTGGAGATGACGCGTGTTAAAAAATAAGTACATCACTTCCTACCGTCCAGCTTTGTGAGCAGTGTGCGGTAATAGGCGGGCGTTACTGTGATAGTCTTGCCGGACGGATGGTCCAGCGTGACTGTAAGGCGCCCGCGTTCCTTGCCCCATCTGACTATCTTGGATGTGTTTATAAGGAATGAACGGCGGCATCTGACTATCGGGGTTCCGGCCAGATCCTCCTCAATCTTCTGGGTGCTGCACCGGAGCAGATAACTGGACAGTCTGCCGTCAAGGTCATAGAATATCTGTACGTAGTTATCCTGGGATTCTATGTAGAATACAGAGTCTTCGCTTAGAGACATCTTGTGCTTGCCTTGGCTATCCCGGAACTGGATGAGACGGTGATCGGACTCAATAGCCTCCCGTTTGTGGGTGGCTTTGAATATCTCCAACTCCTCTTTTTTGGCCTGGTATTGTGCATAAAGCCAGACTATCGTGTATGGAATGGACAGAATCAAAGCCACACACAGCGGTATTCTGACAAGCAACTGAGGTATTTCGACGGAACCTAGTCTGAAACAGATAGAGAAGAGATAATATTCCGTGGCTATTAAAAAGAACTCTGTAATATGCCAGACCAGCATCCGTCTGACTGTCACGTCATGGTCTTTGCTGAATCTGTACAAGAGGAGCTTGCTGCACAGAAGGGTCATCACGGCAACCACATAAAACAAGGCGGTGACACCTGCCTGTTTCCACGAACGGAATCCGAACCAAGTGGTAGTGTATGTGAAAACGGGCTGATAAAGGGACATGAACAGCATTGAGAAAAGTGATACGAAAAGGACCGAACTCATCAGGAACCGTTTTTGAAGCACCTGTTTCGGAACTGTATAGTTGCTGCTTTTTGTCATAGGTTGCAAAGTTAGTGAAAAAGTGCCAAAGGGCATGACTCGGTCCGGTGTCAATTTTTTTATGTTTACAGCTGTAAATCATGCAGGACGGAGCCGTTCCCTTTGGCGCATTTTGTGTAATTTTGCGGATTGAAAAGAGGAAGAAACCTTAAATCCCATATGCAAAAGATAATAATACTTGATTTCGGTTCGCAGACCACGCAGCTGATAGGTCGCAGAGTCAGGGAAATGGATACATTCTGTGAGATACTGCCTTACAATTGCTTTCCGGCCGATGACCCTGATGTGATAGGCGTTATCCTGAGCGGTTCGCCGTTGAGCGTATATGCCGATGATGCTTTCCGTCCAGACCTGTCAGGGATAGTCGGCAAGTATCCGGTATTGGGAATCTGTTACGGGGCTCAGTTGCTGAGTTATACGTACGGAGGAAAGGTGGAACAGGCCGGTACGCGTGAGTATGGTCATGCCTCTCTGGAATTTGTCGACTCCGAATGTCCGCTTTTCAGGGGTTTTGAGAAAGGGTCTCAGGTATGGATGAGTCATGGTGACTCCATTACTGCAATACCTGAAGGTTATAAAGTTACCGCATCTACGGACAGTGTCAGGTATGCCGCTTTTGAGTGCTCGCAGAAGCGTGTCTGGGGCGTACAGTTCCATCCTGAGGTGGTTCACTCGCTCCAGGGAAAACTTTTGTTGGAAAATTTTGTAACAGGTATCTGCGGCAGCCGCAGGGAGTGGACATCGGACTCATTCATAGAGAAGACTGTTGGTGAACTTAAGACTGAACTCGGTGATGACAAGGTTGTGCTGGGGCTAAGCGGCGGAGTGGACTCTACAGTGGCTGCTGTGCTTCTGAACAAGGCCATAGGCAATAACCTGACCTGCATCTTTGTAAACCACGGACTGTTGCGTAAGAATGAATTTACAGACGTCCTTAACGATTATGTCTGTCTTGGACTGAACGTTAAGGGCGTGGACGCTTCGGATATGTTCTTCGCTGACCTTAAGGGGGTTACAGAACCTGAGCAGAAACGCAAGATAATAGGCCGCGATTTCATAGAGGTGTTTGATACCGAGGCACGAAAGATAACTGATGCCAGATGGCTGGCTCAGGGTACGATATATCCCGACCGCATAGAGAGCCTGAATATTACCGGAAAGACAATAAAGAGCCATCACAATGTAGGAGGACTTCCGCAAAAGATGGGACTCAAACTTTGTGAACCCCTAAAGTGGCTTTTCAAGGATGAGGTACGTGCCATCGGACGCCGTCTGGGTATTCCGGAGCACCTCATCGGACGTCATCCTTTCCCGGGTCCGGGACTTGCCGTCCGTATAATCGGTGACATTACCCCGGAGAAAGTTGCGGTACTCCAGGAGGCCGATGCCATATTCATAAACGGCCTGCGAGAGTGGAAACTCTATGACAGGATATGGCAGGCAGGTGCTATCCTGCTGGCTGACCGCACGGTGGGCGTTATGGGCGATGAACGTACTTTTGACAATGCCGTAGCCCTGCGTGCCGTTACCAGTGTCGATGCCATGACGGCTGATTGGGCGGAACTTCCGTATGAATTCATGCATTGGGTGAGCAACGAGATAATAAACAAGGTAAAAGGCGTGAACCGCGTCTGCTACGATATCTCCTCAAAACCGCCCGCCACAATTGAGTGGGAGTAAATAATTATCATTATCTTCGCTGGACTTGAATAAACTTAATAACTGACCTTATAATATGAAAAAATCAGCCCTGCTTATGTGCTTTTGTACAGCCGTGATGCTGAACGCCGGCTGTCAGGACAACAATTACGAGTATCCGTTCCAGAATCCCAACCTTAAGGTTGAGAAGAGAGTTGACAACCTGCTTTCGCTTCTTACTCCGCAGGAGAAGATAGGCCTTATGATGAACGGTTCAATATCAATTGACCGTTTTGACATACCAGCCTACAACTGGTGGAATGAGGCTTGCCACGGTATCTGCTATGACGATGTTACCGTTTTCCCGCAGGTGATTGCCCTGGGTGCCACATTCGATGCACCCCAGCAGTTGGAGATCTATACCGCCGTGTCCGATGAGGCCCGCGCCGTATGGAACACAACAAACCATCATCAGATGGGCGTAAACCAGACCAACAGCAGCATATGGCATCAGGGTCTTTCATTCTGGTGCCCCAACGTGAATATTTTCCGTGATCCCCGCTGGGGACGCGGTCAGGAGACTCCCGGTGAGGATCCGTATCTGAACGCCGTTATGGGTACCCAGACCGTAAAGGGTATGCAGGGCAATGACAAGAAATACCTCAAACTGCACTCTTGCGCCAAGCACTATGCAGTTCACAGCGGTCCGGAGCCTCTGCGCCATCAGTTCAATGTAAGCGTATCGGGACGTGACCTTTGGGAAACCTACCTGCCGGCATTCAAGAGCCTGGTACAAGACGGAAACGTTCAGGAGGTTATGTGCGCTTATCACCGTTACGAGGGTGAGCCCTGCTGCGCCAGCGACCGTCTGCTGCAGGACATACTGCGTAACAAGTGGGGATTCAAGGGCCTGGTAGTGACAGACTGCGGTGCCATTGGTGACTTCTTCAACGCCCGCCAGCATGGCACCCATAAGGATGCCGCAAGCGCATCGGCCGACGCAATCCTTTCCGGTGCCGATATTGAGTGCGGAACCAGTTACCGTGCACTTGCACAGGCAATGGAGCAGGGACTCATTACCGAGGCCGATATTGACGTGAACGTACGCCGTATCCTCAAGGCACGCTTTGAGTTGGGTATGTTTGATCCTGAAGAGAACCTGCCTTGGGCAAACCTGGGTCTTGATGACCTGAGCAGCCCCGCTCATACCGCTCTTGCCAGCAAGGCAGCCCATGAGGCAATCGTCCTGCTCAAGAACCAGAACAACATCCTGCCGCTGAGCAAGAACAAGAAGATTGCCGTGGTAGGTCCCAATGCCGATGACGCCCGCGTTATCCTGGGCAACTACAACGGTTATCCAACAGCTGCCAATGCCAAGACCATCCTGGACGGAATCCGCGAGGCTGTTCCCGGCGCCGAGATCATATATGAGAAGGGTTGTGACCTGAACGCCGCATCAATCACCACACACTATGTGGGTCAGATAAACGGTGGCAAGGGTCTGCATGCTGAATATTACAATACTCTGGACTGGACCGGTGCCGTTGTGGCAAAGGTTGACTATGACGAGCCTCTGAGCCTCAACACCACATCTCCCGCTCTGGCACGTGAGGACTGCCCCTGGGCCGAGGGAGTTAACATGACCGGTTTCTCAGCCAAGTATACGGGCAGCTTTACAGCCGATTATACCGTTTTGTGGCAGGTGGCGG
>CADCLI010000062.1 GCA_902802285.1 uncultured Bacteroidales bacterium | reverse complement strand
ATTCCTGATACCGGCAAATTCCTTCACCTGCCGCTCCTCACGGTCACAGTCAGTAAAATCCATATTTCTGGTAGAGAGCCAGACAACCTGAGCATCAGAAAAAACACAAGAATTAAACAAAGCACAAACAGCAAAAATCAAATAAGATCCTGTCTTCATATTGTATAAGTATTAAGTTTCATCAAATACACCCTAAAGACGAAACCCAAAGAAAAATGTTACAAAAATCAGAGCAAATCTTTCCAGTTGCGAAAGGAAATTTTTAGGGTATTAGCAGGCAAAACCATGGCCGCCCGTGGGCTTGTGAACGGGAGGGGCCCGCCGCGAAGCGGTGGGAGGGATAGCGCGAAGCGCGTAGTTTTGACGCTAATACCCTAAAATTTCCTCCTCCAAAATGTACTGAACTACTGGATCTCCTGTAGATTATAAGGAGTCTCCTGATAAACGTAGTAGTTGAGCCAGTTGGCGTATAAAAGGTTTGCATGAGCGCGCCAACGGTCCAAAGGCTTCTGTGCCGGATCATCATTGCGGTAATAATGCTTAGGCATAGCTATCGGAAGCCCCTTATCCAGGTCACGCCTGTACTCCTTGTCCAGAGTATCGGGAGAGTACTCCATATGCCCGGTAATGAAAAACTCGCGTCCGCCCCGCGCCGAAACCATAAACACCCCCGCCTCATCAGACTCCGACAGAATCTTGAGCTCCGGATGCTTAAGTATATCCTCCCTGCGAACCTCCGAGTGACGGCTGTGCGGAGCGTAGAACTCATCGTCAAAACCGCGGAATATAGGCAGCGGCTCATCAATCGTGGTATGTTTGAATATGCCGAACATCTTCTCTGCAAGCGGATACTTAGGTACGCCATAGAAATGATACATTGCAGCCTGCGCAGCCCAGCATATATATAAGGTCGATGTCACATGAGTGCGTGCCCAGTCAAATATCTCCGTAAGCTCATCCCAATATGAGACCTCCTCAAACTCCATCTGCTCCAGCGGGGCGCCGGTCACAATAAATCCGTCAAACTTCTGGTCACGCATGCTCTCAAAAGTCTCATAGAACACCTTCATGTGCTCCACAGGAGTATTCTTGGAAGTATGGCTGCGCAACTTCATCAGCTTGAGCTCAATCTGCAGAGGTGTGTTGGAGAGCAGGCGAATCAAATCCGTCTCGGTGGTAATCTTGATGGGCATCAGGTTGAGCACCACAATACGCAGCGGACGGATATCCTGGCTGGTGGCGCGGCTGGTATCCATCACAAAGATATTCTCCCCTTTCAGGATCTCTATTGCAGGCAGTTTATCGGGTAATTTAAGAGGCATCTTATACTCTTTATTATAAAACCGCATATTCACCAACCCTTTGCAGGAGTGGTGAATACACAGCAAAATTAGCTAAAACTTAAAACAACTTGGATTTATTATCATATTTTGGCAAAAGCCTGATCAAGATCAGCAATAATGTCGTCAACATGCTCAACACCGATTGAAAGACGTACCGTTGTAGGAGTGATGTGCTGCTCGGCCAGCTCCTTGGATGTCATCTGAGAGTGTGTGGTTGTGTAAGGATGTATCACAAGGCTCTTTACATCGGCCACGTTGGCCAGCAGTGAGAATATCTGCAATGAGTCAATGAACTTCCATGTATCCTCCTGGGTACCGTTGATCTCGAATGTAAAGATAGATCCTCCACCGTTAGGGAAATACTTCTTGTAGAGTTCATGATCCGGATGATTGGGAAGTGAAGGATGGTTGACCTTGGCCACCTTGGGGTTCTTAGCCAGGTAATCCACTACCTTGAGTGCGTTCTCCACGTGACGCTCTATGCGCAGAGGCAGTGACTCAACACCCTGCAGCAGTATCCAAGCGTTGAAGGGGCTGATGGCTGCACCGGTATCGCGCAGGATGACGGCGCGGATACGGGTTACAAATGCGGCTGCACCGGCTACATCGGCAAAAACTGCGCCGTGATAAGAGGGATCGGGCTTGGCAAGTGTGGGATACTTGTCAGGGTTGGCCTTCCAGTTGAATGTACCGCCGTCAACGATAACGCCACCCAGAGATGAACCGTGACCACCAATGAACTTGGTTGCGGAATGAACCACGATATCGGCTCCGTGCTCCAGCGGACGGATAAGAATAGGTGCAAATGTGTTATCCACGATGAATACAATGCCGTGTTTGTGGGCAACTGCTGCTACGGCCTCCAGGTTGGTGACATCGCTGTTGGGGTTACCGAATGTCTCGGCATAGATAGCCTTGGTGTTGGGGCGGATGGCTGCCTCAAGAGCCTCCAGGTCATTCACCTTAACGATGGTGTTGCTTATGCCCTGGGTTGAAAGTGTGTGTGTTATCAGGTTGAACGAACCGCCGTACAGATTGTCGGCTGCCACGATGTGGTCACCGGCCTGGGCAATGTTCTGCAGGGCGTATGTTACTGCGGCGGCACCCGATGCCACTGCCAGACCGGCTACACCACCCTCAAGAGCGGCAACGCGCTTCTCCAATACATCCTGTGTGGAGTTGGTCAGACGGCCGTAGATGTTACCGGCATCGCGCAGGCCAAAACGGTCGGCGGCGTGCTGTGAGTTACGGAACACATAGGATGTGGTCTGATAGATAGGTACTGCGCGTGCATCGGACGCGGGATCGGGCTGCTCCTGGCCTACATGAAGTGCCAGAGTCTCAAGATGAAGTTTGTTGTTTGCCATAGTTGTATATTTTTTTGTTTGTTTTTTCCTTTTGACGATGCAAAGTTACGGCCGATAGAAAATTCCACCAAACGCATTCCATTATTAAGGAAAAACTTACTACCTTTGCACAAATTCAAAGAAAATAAACTAACTATTACGACAATAAACTATGGAAAAGGAGAATATTTCAACTCTGATTGAGCCCAAAGCCGGCGAGCTGGATGCCACCGACATCAAAATCCTTACCTGCCTGCAGGATAATTCCCGCCTTACCACCAAGGAACTGGCCGCAAAGGTGCACCTTTCCACCACCCCGGTATTCGAGCGTCAGAAACGTCTGGAGCGCGAGGGCTATATAAAGAAGTACATAGCAGTGCTGGACCCCGAAAAACTCAACCTGGGATTCGTGGTGTTCTGCTGCGTAAAGCTGCGTGAAATGACTCGCGATACCGCCCACAGTTTTGAGGAGGCTGCGCGTAATATGAAAGAGGTGGCCGAGTGCTACAACATATCCGGCGAGTTTGACTACCTGCTCAAGGTCTACTGCCCCGATATGCGCTCCTACAAGGAGTTCATCATGAACGTACTGGGCACAACCGATACGGTAGGCTCCATCCAGTCCATGTTCGTAATGAGTCCCATCAAGAAAACATTCGGACTCTCTATTTAACAAGGAAATTTGGGGTTATTGACGTCAAAACTACGCGCTTCGCGCTATCCCTCCCATCCCTAATAAGACGCTCTGAAAGACGCGAGTAAACTCCCATCTTCCAGAGCATCTTCTTAGTGACGGGCCCCTCCCGTTCACAAGCCCACGGGCGGCCATGGTTTTGCCTGCCAATACCCCCAAATTTCTGAAAAAACCTCGATCCTTTCGGACCGAGGTTTTTTCTTTGCTGAATCACTTCTTTGGAATGGCAGCGAGAACTGCTTTCAGGTAGTCCCAGACTTTCTGGACTGAGGGGATGTAGCAGCGCTCATCGGGTGAATGGGGGCTCATGAGTGTGGGGCCGAACGATACCATATCCCAGTTGGGGTATGCTCCGCTCAGGATACCGCACTCCAGGCCGGCATGGATAGCCATAACCTTGGGTTCGGTGCCGAACATCTTCTTATACTCCTGCTTCATCACATGCAGAATGGGTGATGCGGCATTGGGTGCCCAGCCTGAGTAGCCTCCGGTAAGCTCTACCTTGCAGCCTGCAAGCTCGGCTACGCTGCGAACGCGCAGAGCCAGAAGCTCCTTGGCACTATCAACAGAGCTGCGCAGCAGGTTACCGATAAAGAACTCACCCTTATATATCTTGACCATAGCCATGTTGTTGGATGTCTCAACCAGTCCGGGCATCTGGTCACTCATGCGCTCCACGCCGTCCGGGCAAGCCAGGATAGCCTGGATATAACGCAGAGCAGTACCCTCCTCCACATACAGACACTCGTCGGGATCACAGGTCTCACCCGGTGCGCACTGATAAGGCTCAAATACGTAGTTGCAGCCGGGATCGGTAGCGGCATACTCGGCCTTGACCTCTGCGAATACATCGGCCACTACCTTCTTGGCAACATCAAGCTTGGCGGGATCAACGTAAACGGTTGCAAAGCACTCGCGCGGGATGGCGTTGCGCAGTGTGCCGCCCTCCATATCTATCAGCTTGACATCTGCCTTGGTAAGCAGAGCGTACATTACGCGTGCGCCTACCTTATTGGCATTGGCACGGCACAGTATGATATCCATACCCGAGTGACCGCCCTGGAATCCCTTTACGGCCAGACTGTAGCAGAGCCAACCCTTGGGCTCGGGCTTACGCTCGTATGTGCCCTTGACTGATGCGTCCAGACCGCCGGCACATCCCACGTAAATCTCACCCTCGGTCTCTGAATCAAGGTTGAGCAGGATCTCACCCTTTAGCACACCCGGCTTGAGAGCCTGTGCACCGGTCATACCTGTCTCCTCATCATAGGTAACCAGCAGTTCCAGCGGACCGTGCTTGATATCGTCCGATTCCAGAACAGACAACGCCAGAGCCACGCCCAGACCGTTATCGGCACCAAGAGTGGTTCCTTTTGCCTTGAGCCATTCACCGTCCACCCAGGTCTCGATGGGGTCATTCTCAAAATCATGCTTGACATCGGCATTCTTCTGGGGAACCATATCCATATGGCCCTGCATGATGACCCCCTTCAGGCTCTCCATACCCGGAGTAGCGGGCTTGCGCATGATCACGTTACCGGTTTCATCGGCAAAAGCCTCAATATTATGCTGCTTAGCCCATTCCAGAAGCCATGCACGGATCTTCTCCTCATGCTTTGAAGGACGCGGCTGACGCGTAATACCGTAAAAGTTATCCCAAACGATCTTGGGCTGTAAATCCTTAATTGTCATATTCTCAAAATTTTAATTGGTTATACCATAAAAAAGCATATCAGCCATCCTGCGTGACTGATATGCCAAAGTTAATATTTACCGGAATAATATCCAAAGAATGGTGACAAATTGAAACATCACCCCATTTTCTTTCTCCGCATGCTTGCACATGAACTCGGAAAGTTGTTCCTTTGTCAGTACCATAAAGTCTGTTCTTCTAAGGGTTAATAAACTTCGATCACTTATTTTTCCTTAAAAGTACGGACTTTATTTCATTTACCTACTCAGACACACTTTTTGGAACACTATCAGCGTGTCAATATAAAACAGGGACTATTGTAATATAATTATGAGCCATTTATCAATTTTTGATCTTCAATATAAGGTGTTTCCTTCGCTTGTTGACCAATTTAACTTGCAAACCGAGACACAATAGAAACAGATTATCTGATAATATCTAAAATCAATGCAGCTATTCTTGCTATTCTCTCATTTTGTCGTACCTTTACCACCGTATAATTTAAACATCAAAATCATGGAAACAACAAAGACAACTAAAACTCCTTTGCGATCAAAAGTTTCGTCCGCATGGGCAGAACTGAAACCGGCACAAAACAAGCCTCAGACAAGAATCATTAGCAGAAAGGAGTTCAATACAATCATTCAGTAAAGAAAATCACCCCAGGAACTTGCCCCTGTTCTGAAGGCCCAGCAGACCGGACATCAGGAAGACAATGGCTGCTACGCCCATCAGGATGCGGTTCTTTAGCAGGATCATGCCCCAAATGGCGGCATTGATGTTCTCAGGCTCCTCATAGGGATTGATGGTCAGGTCCCACACCTTGTTCTCAACCAGCTGGACATTTCCCAGCACCAGTGCCAGTATCACTGTCAGTACGGAGAGCACTGCGGCTGCGTTTCCGTTGCGGATAAGGGTGGAATACAGGAATGCCAGATTACCAAAGAGCATGACGGGAAGCATCAGCTGGGCTGCCATTGTGAACGGTTGCACCGGATAGAGCAATATCCTGCCTAGGAAAGCATATGCCACAAGAATCAGATATACCTCAACGTAAATCATCAAGAGTCTGAAAAGCCACACCTTATACATGTAGTTGGGGATACCGAACAGCAGTTCCAGTATGCGGTGATCGGCATCATTCTGAATACCGAAACATGCAGGATAGAACACCAGTAGCAGCCCCGGTATGATAAGCTGGTTATATACCATACCATGGCTCAAAGTAGTTCCCCTGGATGCGGCTGTATACATCAGGAAGAAAAACAGCGCCAAGCCCACCAGCAGGAACCAGATGAACTTGCCTGAGAATATTATCCTCATGTTGTATACGCACAGACGGGCGTAAGATTTCACTGTATTGAATACCGACATAATGACAACTGTTTATAAATTCTTCAATAGGCACAGATAAGCATCCTCCAGATTGGGTTCTGCCGGCTCAGCGCCCGGGAACGGACAGGTTGGTGATATATAACGCACCTTGACCTTGTCGCCGTCCTGAATATGGTTGGCAATGAGTTTCTCGTCCAGTTCACCCAGACGTGAAGCCTCAATGTCAAACAGCCAGACCTTGTCCTTGGCCAGGTTAACCATGTCATTTGGCTCTCCAAAGTACTTGAGCGAGCCCTTCTCAATGACCACAACCTGGTTACATGAACTGGCTATATCCTCAATGATATGGGTTGAGAATATCACGATACGGTCACGGCTCAACTCTACCAGCAGGTTACGGAACCTGATACGCTCCCTGGGATCAAGACCTGCGGTAGGCTCATCGACAACAAGGATACGCGGCAGGTTAAGCAGTATGAGCGCTATACCTATACGCTGTTTCATACCACCCGAGAATGATCCTATGGCAGCATTCCTCTGCTCATACATATGTACCGAAGTCAGCACATACTCAAGTCTCTCCTTACGGATCTTATCATCGGTTATACCCTTCAGAATAGCCTGATAATCCAGGAAATCCCACGCACTCATGGCTTCGTACATGCCGAACTCCTGAGGCAGGAATCCGATAAGGCTCTGAAGCTCCTCCCTGTACTTGAGGGTATCCATACCGTTGATGAACACCGTTCCGTAGCTCTGCTTGAGGATACCGGTCACAATGCGCATGAACGTGGACTTACCGGCTCCGTTGGGGCCCAGCAGGCCGAACATTCCGCTGTGAATCTCGAACGATACTCCACGCAGTGCCTTGAACGGTTTCTTGCGTTTACCGATGATAGGTATGCTCTTGACGAACAGGAACCAAGCACGTCGCATTCTGGCGGTTTCACCATCAAGACGCTCCACATTGATGTTATTGTCATAGAGATAATCCGATGTCTTGCGGATAAACAGGCCAAGCAACCAGACTGCCGCAATGAATATCATGAATCCCTTGCTCTCAATGCGGGTATTCAGGAACAGCATGGTACATATCGGCAGAACCCAATAAAGGATCTTCCTGATAACCGACGTAACCCCTTTGCCTTTCCTGAAATTAAAATCAATATACTCAAGAACAGCCTTGATGATATTGTTCAGACCTGCCAACGTAATGATAGTCATCAGCAGGATCCAACCCTGTTTCTCAAAATACCATCCTGCCAGATAGCCTGTGTATGCAAACACAACCACCTGCCATATAAGGCTCACAAAGTCCTTAGCGTGACGGAAGCTGCGCGACAGTCCCAGACGGCGGCGGATATTGAGTCCGCTCCGCCACTGACGCAGGAACAGACTGTACCAGTCATACACCTTGACCAGGTTACGTACCTCTATCACGATTGGCTCATCAGGCTTGACTATATCCTTACGTGCTATCCTGACAGAACTCTTTACAAAATATGTCACTCCCGGTATCAGCAGTGCCAGCAGCATTATGTAAAGCAATATCTTGAATATGCCTCTTACGCCCGAAATAATTGCTATCACGCCTACTGCAAATATTACAATGTGCAGGATATGGGTGTATCGGCCAAGTCCCTTATACCAGGCTCTCATGTTCTCAAACGATATGTAGAGCGTAGGAATAAGAAGCAGTGTCAGTATTGCGGAGAAGGTAAGACCTCCGATTACAGTCAGCGCAAACGGAGCACCTATAGCACCTGCATACTCATTGTCACCCATAGCCATCGGGATAAGAGTGACTATGGTGGTGATGGTAGTTATGCAGATAGGCCTCAGACGCGAGTATCCGCTGGTCATGATAGCCCTCATGCGACCGTAGCCCCTTCGACGCAGTGTAGATGAGTAGTCTATCAGTATGATACCGTTGTTGACCACAACACCTAGCAGGATAAGGAATCCTGTCAGCGTATTGGCATTCATAAGATTGTTGCCGGACAGGAGCAGTGCCAGCAGTGAACCGATAGCGGCCAAAGGTATAGAGAACAGCAGTACCACCGGTGTGGTAAGTGACTCGAATGCCGATGCCAGTATCATGAATATCAGTATGATGGATGCCAGTATCAGGAATTTGAACTCACTTGTGGAGTCATCGCCGCGCTGCACCTCAAGTGCCAGACCTGAAGGCAGGTTGTAGTTGGCAATCAGGTCATCAATCTGGTCATGGTAACCGTCCAGGACATCCTTGGGCAGATCCTCACTCTGAGATATTGAATAGGTTACGTTGACACGACGGTCACGGTTGACACGGCGCACCTCCGACGGTCCGCGGCTCAGGCGGATATTTGCTATCTGCTGCAGTTCATGAGTGCCGCCGTTAGCATCTGTTACTATGACACGGCGCAGATCATCCATGGTCTTTTCCCAACGTCCGGCTTCCTCCTCTTCTTCTGTGAGGTCATCCATTATGACAATGTCATATTCATCGGCTCCGACCTTGAAACTGGCTCCGGTGCTTGTGGAACGGTTAAGCGACCCCAATGCTGAGGTCACAGCCTGGTTGCTGATGTTGTAAGACGCCATAGCCACCGGGTCAAAGGTAAGTTGTACCTCACGCCGGCCACCGGGATTATCAACCCTGACATTAC
>CADCLI010000061.1 GCA_902802285.1 uncultured Bacteroidales bacterium | reverse complement strand
GGATGTCTTATTGTGGTGTGGGAGGGATAGCGCGAAGCGCGTAGTTTCAGATACTGATACCTCAAAAGTTCTCTTGGAAAGAAGCACAGATAGAACCTTTCATTTGTGTCCTATTACTCTTTCTGATAAAGGAATCGTTTGATACTCTTTTTGGGAGTCTTTTCAAACTCTTCGTGGTAGATGCGGATCTGGGAGATCTTCTCGTAGGCGGGCAGGATGTTGTTCAGTTCCTGACGGTTCTGCTCCATCACCTCGGCAATCTGCTCATCGGTCATGCCGGACTTCATAGCCTCGTCAAAGTCGGGATAGACCAGAGCTACCAGCTTATCGGACTCTGAGATTACCACTGACTCGTTTACAAGTGGCATGTTGTTAAGGTGGTCCTCAATCTCCTCGGGGTAGATATTCTGGCCCGAAGGACCCAAAATCATGCTCTTGCTGCGTCCCTTTATGAATATGTTGCCGTCCTTGTCCATGATACCAAGGTCACCGGTATACATCCAGCCGTCCTTATCGATGGTCTCCTCGGTCAGTTTCTCGTTCTTGTAGTAACCCAGCATCACGTTGGGACCGCGGCAGATTATCTCACCGGGAATGTGCTCGGGATCTGAACTCAGAATCTTGACCTCCATGTTGGGCACGGGCTTGCCGCATGATCCGGGTGCGAATGTGGTCTTGTCATCGTATGCTATGATGGGACCGCACTCAGTTGCGCCGTAACCAACGGTGTAGGGGAAATGTATAGATGATACGAATCTCTCAACCTCCTGGTTAAATGGCGCACCGCCCAGAATTACCTCGTAGAAATTGCCACCGAATCCCTTTATCATCTCCTCGCAGACCTTCTTCTTGATCTGGTCGTTCAGGATAGGAACCTTGAGCAGGAACTTCATGGACGGAGTCTCCAGCTTGGGCAGAATATTCTTCTTTATGATCTTCTCGATAACAACTCGAATGCGAATCCGTACATATGGGCCATGGGGAGCATTGATATCACCTTGTCGCCCGGCTTCATCACATACAGAGCCTTGCGTGCGAACATATGGTTGCTTATGAGTGAGCGGTAAGGCAGCATCACGCCCTTGGAGAATCCTGTTGAGCCCGATGTGTAGTTGATCATGGCCATATCGTCAAAACCGGCCTCAAAGTACTTGACATCGGCCTTGGTGAACTCCTTTGGATATTTACGGCCGAAAAGCTCGTTCAGATGCTCACGTGCGTAGGTGAGTTTCTCATTACGTGATATCACCAGCTGGAACTCGTCAAGTGTTATGATTCCCTCCACGTTGGGCATGGATGCCTCGTTGAGGTTCTCCCATATCTGGTCACCGACAAAGAACAGTTTGGTCTCGGAGTGGTTTATAATATGGTGTATGTTGTCCGATTTGAACTCATGCAGTATGGGAACTACCACAGCGCCGTAGGTGAGGGCGGCCAGGCAGGCTGTACCCCAGTTGGAACTGTTCTTGCCGCACAGTGCTATGCGGTCACCGGGTTTGAGACCGGCCTCCTCAAACATTATGTGCAGTTTGGCTATGCGGCGTGCAACGTCGCGGTAGAGCAGGGTAGCACCCTTATAGTCGGTGAATGCCTCTAGGTCCCAATTGCTTATTATTGAGTTGCTTATGTAAGCATTCAGGTTCTTCTCCGTAAAGACGCTGTCGGATCTGTCGTAATGATCAATCATATAAATAGTATCGTTATTTGTTCAAACTGTAATCTCTTGCGCCGAATATGGCACTGCCTATGCGTACCATATTGCTTCCGGCCTGGATTGCAAGCTCATAATCGCCGCTCATGCCGGCCGATATCGTATTGAAATCAGCGCTGCCGGCAAAATATTTCTGCCTGTATGTATCAAAGAGCTCCTTAAGACGGCTAAACTCACGCATTACCTGAGCCTTATCATCGGTGTTGGTGGCCATTCCCATGACTCCGCCGATGGTGATGTTCTGCAGGGATTTCCACTTGCCCTCGTCAAGCATCTGGGTGCACTCATCGGCCGAGAATCCGAACTTGGTCTCCTCAGAGGCAATGTGCAACTGAAGCAGGCATGTAATGTGACGGTTAAAGCGGGCGGCCTGACGGTCAATCTCCACCAACTTGTCAAAGGTGTCAACTCCCTGTATGACCGATACGTACGGCGCCATCATCTTGATCTTGTTGCTCTGTACATGGCCGATGAAATGCCACTCTATGTCCTTGGGCAGAACCTGGCTCTTGGCAGTCATCTCCTGGACCTTGTTCTCACCGAACAGGCGCTGCCCGGCATCGTATACCTCTTGCAGCATCTCTATGGGGTGGGTTTTGGATACCGCTACAAGCTTTACTCCTGCTGGGAGCGTGGCTTTGATTCTGTTCAGGTTCTCTTTAATGTCCATATAAAACGGAAAACGCTGCAAAGTTACTTTTAGGACACCACTAAGGTCTTAAAAATGTCCATTATTTGATTTAACGTGCACACTTTAAAATAATGTGTGCATCATTTAATCCTTCTGATGATGCTTTTACCTTTATCTTTCCCTTTCTGGAGTCGTTTTGCACAACTACCAGACACTTTCCGTAAAACGCCTTGCGTTTATTGTCCTTGAAACGTTCCAGAGATATGGGGCTTCCGTTGTCAACTCCGGCGATGAATCCCTTTCCTTCAACCTGGAACTGCACCAGATTCTCGGCATTGGGACAGAGGTTGCCGTCCTTGTCAAGTATCTCCACGGTTACAAAACTCAGGTCCGTGCCGTTGCTCTTTATTGTGCTGCGGTCCGGTGTTAGACGTATCTGTGCGGGCTCTCCCGCGGTATGAATCTCCCGGCTGGCAGTCTCCACTCCGTTCTTACGTGCCACGACCTTTACCGTGCCTGGCTCAAAAGTCACGTTCCAGACTACATGCAGATGCTCTGAGTCCTTGCTGCGAATACCCTGTGACTTGCCGTTTATGTAGAGCTCCACCTCATCGGCATTGTTGTAGTAACACCACATGTCTATCTGCTCTCCGGGCTCCCAGTTCCAGTGGGGGAACAGGTGCAGCACGGGGGTATCGGTCCACTCTGACTGATAGAGGTAATAGATGTCCTTGGGGAATCCGGCCAGGTCAACTATCCCGAAGTATGAACTGCGTGCGGGCCATCCGTACGGGGTGGGCTCACCAATATAGTCAAATCCTGTCCAGATATACTGTCCGGCCACAAAGGGCTGGCTGTTGAGGAATATCAGGTTCTCCTCATGATGGCTGCCCCACGGGGTGGCTACGTTGTCATATGCAGAGCATGAGAATGTCTCGTTGAAGTAGGGACGGTCCCAGCGCACCGGGCGCGTCATCATCTGCTCAGATGGCATCTCATAGAATCCGCGTGTCATCAGGGCCGATACGCTCTCGGTTATTATGAACGGCTTGCCGGGGAACAGGCGCGGTACTGACGGTACATTCTGGTTATGGTAGTTGTAGCCAATCACATCGATGGCACCGGAGCGGAAAAGGTGGTTGCCTGGACTGGGCTCATTGCAACCGGCAGTTACCGGACGGGTGGGGTCATATTGCTTGATGATCTCAACCAGATTTTTAGTTATGAATGTGTTGACGTTATCTATGTTCTCCCTTTTGTAACCAATATCGTAACCATCTCTGATAGAAAGGGTCTGCAGCAGTTTGTCCGATAATGTATCGGCGCGTGCATCGGACCATTGTTCCTGAACCTCATTTCCTATACTCCATATTATTATTGAGGGGTGGTTGCGGTCACGTTTTACCATATCGCTTAGGTCCAAGTTCGCCCATCTCTCAAAGAACCGGGCGTAGTCACGGTCTGTCTTGCGGCGGTGCCACATGTCAAACGCCTCATCCATTACCAGGAATCCCATGCGGTCGCAGAGGTCAAGCAGTATGGGTGAGGGTGGGTTATGTGAGCAGCGGATTCCGTTGCAGCCCATAGCCTTGAGTATCTGCAGCTGGCGCTCTATGGCGCGCTCGTTGGTTGCGGCGCCCAGGCAGCCCAAGTCGTGGTGCAGGCAGACTCCGTTAATGCGTACGTGTTCTCCGTTCAGGTAGAATCCGCTGTCGGCCCGGAACTCGATTGTGCGGATTCCGAATACCGTGCTGTAAGTATCCAGCAAATTTATCCCGTTGTAGTCATAGACGTCGGTTTTTACGGTATAGAGGTAAGGCCTTTCCAAACTCCATAATATCGGGTTGTCTATCTGTAATGTGTCTGTTTTCTGTTGTGTGAATTCACTATTCCAGATGAAATCCTGATATGGCTGTGTCTTTGCGACGATTCTGTTGTCTGCATCATATATGGTTTGTTTTACTGTGATACCATTTCCGGGAGGAATATGGTTGACCATCTTATAATTGACCTTAACGGTAGCTGTTCCGTCGGGATTGACATCGGATGTGACGAAAGTTCCCCATTCCGGAATATGTATAGGATTGAGTTTTACCAACCTCACGTCACGGTAAATGCCGCACCCCGAGTACCAGCGGCTGTTGGGTTGGTCAGAGTTATCTACCTTTACGGCTATCACGTTCTCTCCTCCCCAATTTATGTAATCAGTCAGGATATAGCTGAACGATATGTATCCGTAGGGACGTGTGCCCAGCAGATGCCCGTTTATGTAAACAGAGCTGTTCATGTAGACTCCGTCAAACTCAATTCGGAAAACCTGCCCCCGTTCCTTTTCATTCACCTTGAAGGTCTTGCGATACCAGCCTATGCCGCCGGGCAGTGCGCCGCCGCCTGTGCCGGATGGGTTGTGCTCGTCAAAATCGCCCTCAATGGCCCAGTCATGGGGCACGTCAAGGGTGCGCCAGCCGCTGTCATCGAACTCCGGAGCAGAGGGGTCCTCATGGGCCTCAATATTAAGGCAGAACTTCCAATCTTTGTTGAAATTCACAACCTCCCTTGCGCTGAAACCGGTAGAGCAGAGGGCTAACAGGATAATAAGTACATGTTTTAGGCGTTTCATAAAGGCAAAGATAAACCGAAAATGCATATCTTCGCGTTGAGTTATGGAGAAGTTTCTGGCCAGACGACTGTACGGAAGGGATGAGGGCGTAAAAGGAGGTTCGCGTCCGGCTATCATCATCGCTACTGCAGGCATAGCAGTGGGTTTGGCTGTAATGATACTGACTCTGGCGGTTACCCGCGGATTCAAGAGCCAGATACGTGACAAGGTAATGGGCTTTTCGCAACATATAACTGTTACAAATCTGCGTGTAGGAATGGGTACGGTAGAGGAACCGGTTCCTTGTACAGATTCCACATATCAAGCCCTGTTGTCATTAAGCCTTGTTGAACGGGTACAGCCATATGTGAGTGATCCATGCATTGTCAGGACCAGGGAGGCGTTTCATGGCTTTATTCTCAAGGGCGTAAATTCTGACTATGACCGTTCCTTCCTTAATCATTATATGATTCAGGGAGGATTTCCACAACCTCAGGATTCATTGGGCAACAACTGGATAATATTGTCCCGTACAATATCCGATATGCTCGGACTGGAGGTCGGTTCCAAAGCCGATGTCTATTTCATGCAGGGACAGGTGCGCTTACGCAGGCTCACCGTTACAGGCATCTACGAGACCGGATTCCTGGAATATGACCGAATGTTCGGTGTTACGGAACTGTTGCTGCTGCAACGCCTGAATGACTGGGAACCTTATGAGTACAGCGGTTTGGAGATCGGGCTGACGGACTTTCATAAGACAGATGAAGGGTACTTGCAGGTGCGTGATGTCATGGACTCACTTGAGGAGCAAACGGACGAAGATTATCTGGTTCAGACAATGTATGATACGCATTCAGGACTGTTTGCCTGGCTTGATGTGTTGGATATGAATGTCTGGATTATCCTGGCGCTTATGCTCGGAATAGCAGGTTTTACCATGATATCAGGTCTGCTCATCATCATTTTTGAACGTACGGCAACAATAGGAACCCTCAAGTCCATGGGAGCATCGAACAATGTCGTCAGAGGCATTTTTATGCGTCTGGCATCGTATATTATCCTGAAAGGAATGATAATAGGCAATCTGACCGGACTTTTAATATGCCTTGTACAGCAGTGGTTTCATATCGTACCGCTTGATCCCGCCAACTACTATCTGGACAGTGTTCCAATGCAGGTGGGACTGGGTTGGCTTGTAATCCTGAACGTGGTGATGTTTGTGCTCTCCATGCTGATGATGCTCATTCCGAGTGCAGTCATCTCACGGATAGTACCCTCCAAGTCAATCCGATTTGAGTAGGTCAGAACATGCTTACGGGGTGGGTGAAGTAAGTATCCGGGTGAGGCTCATCCCTGAGTGTGAAATGCCACCACTCACTGTCCAAAGGCCTGAACCCGTGGCTTGTCATGGCGTTGCGCAGGATCATACGGTTTAGGAACTGCTCCTCGGTTATGGAACGTCCGGTTGGACTCTTGCTGTTGTCTCCTGTGTACTGTCCGGTTTCAGGATTGCCGCAGAAATCAGGATGGCTTTCAGGGCCGAACCAGTCAAATGTGCCGCCCATATCAACCTCCTTCTCAGTGGCCATATCAAACAGAGTCAGGTCAACTGTCGATCCCCTTGTATGTCCGCTTTTTGCCATGATGTATTCCTGCTCAAAGAGTACACTCTTATCAAGGTCAGGATAGAAATATGGTTTCATCAGGGTGTCCGATATGTCCTCTGCCCAACGTACAAAATGATCCACTGCGTACTGAGGTCGGTAGGCATCGTAAATCTTAAGGCGGTAACCCTTTGCAATGACGTCATCACTGACATCTTTGAGCGCCGCTGCGGCTTCCTTGGTAAGCAGAGCTAACGGCTGGTCGTAACCGTCTATACGGGTTCCAACGAAGTTGTATGTGCCATAGTAGCGGATTTCAAGAATGACTTCCGGAACGACATCGGTCAGGATTACCATCTTATTGTGAAACTCAACGTCTTTGTGACTTTCTCTGGAACAACCTGTCAATACCAGGCTGCCCAAAAGTAATATGGAAACAATCTTCTTCATAAGAATATGTTTTTTATGTTATAACAGTGATGCCATTCCGGCTCTCAGTTCCGGCATGGGGCGTTTGGTGTCCCGTTCCACAATCAGGGCCTTGAGCCCGGCATATGGGCGTATCTCTTCCTCGATATCCTTTAACGGACGGTCAGTCCCGAAGTACGCCGGCGCAAAGTTCTTCCAGAACTCTATGGCCAGGGACTTGGGCATGTGGAATGTCTCCCGGATAAAACTCTCTTCGCTAAGACAGCAGCACAGATAGACCATTCCTACGTCAAACATGTTGTATCCGTAACAGAAATCGCCCAGGTCTATGAAGTAACGGTCCGATCCGGCAAATATGGCGTTGCTGTACTGCAGGTCGCCATGAATGGCTGTGTCGGAATCCGGAGCGTCCGATATGAACCGGCCAATGCGGTCTTTTTGTGCGGTGCTGAAAAACGGGTTCTCAGTCAGCAGACGGTAATAACGGTCCTTGACGCACTCAAACTGTGTAGTATCCACATGGACGGCGTGCAGTTTCAGGCACATATCGGCAAACTCACTGGCGTATTGTCCTACCAGTTCAGGGTTGTCGCCAGTAGCGCGTGAATAGGATTTCTTGCCGTGTATGCGGCGGAACCTTATTCCGTACCGGCCGTCATCAGTAACCACGTAGTCTCCTGGCTCCGGGGTGGGGATTCCCATGTCATAAACCTTGCGGGCCAGAATCATTTCATCCAGAGGCTGTTGAATCTTGCCGGGCATATAGAGCTTCAGCATAAGGTCCGGATCGGTCTTATGGTCATAACTCTCACCGTTGGCACCTCCGCCAAACAATGTATAGTCGTCAAGGCTTATTCTGATCGGTTCTGTCATTTGTTTCCGAATACCTGATTTATTAGCGTTTCAAATTCCTGAAATGCAAATGTATCCTTAAGGTCACGGAGTGCATCGGCCAGACCGCGGTAATGCCATTCATGCTCCTTGGGGTCATTTACATGAAACAGGTTCCACAGGGCATCTCCCTGCATGGCGTAGTCACGTGCAATGGCCCGCATATTGGATAACTTGTCTCCCATAGCCACAATCTTGGCATCTCTGGATACCCTAGCCAAACGGTCAATAGCAGCCTGCTTGCGCTCGTGCCAGGTCTCATTCTCTGATTTTCCTTCCATTACAGCATCGGTCTCGGCTGCCACCAGAGATGCTATCCTATCTCCGAATTCGGAGCGGATCTGATCTACGGTCACATCGGTATCCTCGACGGTGTCATGTAATGCGGCGGCGGCCAGAATCTCCTGGTCAGGGGTTATCGTAGCAGCGATTGACACGGCTTCCATGGGATGCACTATGTACGGGAATCCCTTGCCGCGACGTTCTGTCCCGGAGTGTGCCCGGACCGCAAACATTATTGCCCTGTCCAGAAGGGAAGTGTCAATAGGCGCGTTAGCCATAAACTCAATTTAATCCTGGATTTCAAAAAGGTTTAGGAATCCGGTCATCATGAATACTGAACGGATATCTTTGTTTATGGCTTTAACTATTACCTTGCCGCCTTTTGATGCAGCTGCCTTGCGCAGTGAAAGGAACAGACGCAGTCCTGAACTGGAGATGTATTCAAGCTCAGTGCAGTCCAGAATGATGGTCCCTGCTGCATACTGCATAAGATTATCAAAATCACCGCTTACCTCCTGTGAAGCCGGAGTGTCCAAACGTCCTATCAGCTGAGCTGTAGTTACAGAGTCCTTTGTGTTTACTTTTACTTCCATATCAATTATATTGTTGTTAATCATCCGAATCTCCAAGTATAAGAATAAGCATATCGCCCACCATGAGTTTCATGCTGCCATGGGGCACCAGATATCTGTTATCCCTACGTACCATAACCACACGTATTCCGTGAGGCAACCTCAGGTCACGCAGGGTGTCGCCTCCTGTCAGGTCCTGCTCCGATACCACATGGTCACGCAGCATTCCCATCTCCTCCGGAATCTCCATTCCGAATGTCATTACCTCGGGGTCATCATCTATTGAGAGGTTTAGCAGACGTGCCATTGGTGAAAGTGTCATTCCCTGTATCAGAAGTGACAGCAGGGTTATGACGAACACTATGTTGAATATCTCGCTAGATCCGTCAACCCCCTCCAATACTGTGTAAAGGGCGAACAATATTGGGCCGGCACCCTTGAGTCCTACCCACGATGCAAGCAGCTTGGCTCTGAAAGTGAGCCCTCTGAAGGGTAGCAGACTCAGTATGATTCCGGCCGGACGTGCAATCACCATGATGAACAATCCTATCAGCAGCGCAGGCCACATGATTTTGCCCATCTCTGACGGCTTGGCCAATAGTCCCAACAGAAGGAACATCATCAGTTGCGCCAGCCAGGTGATACCCTCGGAGAACAGCAGGATATTCTTTCTGTGCGGCAAATCCTTGGTGTTTCCTATGATGATGGCTGTGATATAGAGAGCCAGCAGTCCGTTGCCTCCCATGAAAGATGCTGCACCGTTTGAGAACAGCGTTATACTCAAAATCAGAATGGAATACATGGGGCTGGAGCTTAGACTTATCCTTGTAAGAAGCCATCTTGCGGCATGTCCCAATGCCATTCCAACTCCAAAACCGATTATTATCTGCTTGATAAGGATCCAGATACCCAGCAGGATTATATGCCATGTCCCGGATATGCCGGATACTGATTCCAATGATTCCATAATCTGGACCAGCAGGATGGTAAGCACATAAGCCATGGGGTCGTTGCTTCCGGATTCAAGTTCCAGCAGAGGTCCCAGATTCTCCCGAAGGGTGAGACGACGGCTCCGCAGGATAGAGAATACCGATGCCGAATCGGTCGATGACATTACTGTAGCCAGAAGCATACATCCCATCAGGGTCTTGCCGGCTCCGCCAATCCTTTCACCCAGTACAAACCAGATGAACGTACCTGTTATGACAATGGTCAGGAAAACGCCCAGAGTGGACATTGAAATACCTTTCCGGATAATGGGGCGTGTCTCCTCAAGTGAGGTTTCAA
>CADCLI010000060.1 GCA_902802285.1 uncultured Bacteroidales bacterium | reverse complement strand
GGGGGGTGATGGTTACGGTTAGTAAGAGTTGGAAGGTGCTGTGAGGATTATTGATGAGATACTGCTGAATGAGGTTAGTGCTCAGGCTATGGGGTCTCCTCGGTTGCGGATGCGCTCGACCTTTGGTCGCTTTGCTTGTCAAAGAACTATAATTTTCACGGTTCACTGCAGGACAAGTGTCATAGGATGCTGAATGCAGTGGAGCCAGGGACTGTGATTCCTATTCATCGGCATCCGACAAAAGATGAGTCATTTGTTGTGCTGAGGGGGAAGGTGCGTTGCACGACGTATAAAGATGACGGCTCTGTGATTGAAAGCGTAGTGCTTTGTGTAGAGGAGGGACGGTATGGCGTAGATATACCCAAGGGCGTTTGGCATACGCTGGAAAGTTTGGAGCGGGGATATAAAGATCAAAATACCAACTAAAACCACTCGTTAGTTAAAACTTCTTAACGAAAAAGTAAAAACCCATCCAAACAAAACAATAGGTAGAGTAAATAGACCTACATTTGCAACCCTATGAATCTATCTTTTATGGATAATATGAAAGAAAAATACCAAAAAAACATGGCTGCCGGGGAAATGATATCTTCGTCAGACAAACAACTCTACACATCAAGTATCCATTGTTTTTATTACGCTGTTTTGCAATGTATGAAGTATAGGCTAGCACATTTAGAAGAAAATTCTATATCATACACAGAACAGGAAGAAAGAGCAGAACGGGGAAATGGATCACACGAGTTTGTGATTAACGAAATAGCCAACAGGATGAACGCAAAACCTACGGAAGTGAGAGGTTTTAAGGAGGATATAAGGATTCTAAAACAAAACAGAGTCTTAGCAGATTACAGCGAGAGGATGTTTACACAAGAGGAAAGCCTGGAATGCAGGGCACAGGCAGAAAGATTAATAACCAATATTAACCGTTTTACAAAAGTAGCCGTATGAATAAAGAAATAGAGTTTATACTTGTACGCTGGTGCAAGGAGATGGTTAATAAGTACAACTGGTTAACTATAAAGTATGAGTTCAGCTCAAGCTATGGAGTGTATCTTGTTTCTTTCTCACCCATATCTGAAATTTCAGAAAGCGAAGAGTTTAATGTAGAGGTTATGAGGTTTGAGGATGAAATGAATGCACAATACGGCAATAATGCGCCCTTGTTCTGCGATGAGGAGAGAAACTTTAAACTCACGGATAATGCTGTGATTATGGGCTCAGAAGCAAACGCATATGTTACTGTAAGATTGCACGCTGTGCAGATGACATGTACGCAAACTGAAACAAAAGAATCATTCTCAAAAGAGGGATATGTGATAAGCAATACCTTTAATAACACAATAATAATAGCTGCATAATGAGTAATCCAATACCATTCAGAATAGTAGAACTGCTGACACAGAATGTTGAAATAAATAAAACATTTAAGCCGGCAGAAGTACAGGATATTGAAGTAAAAACACAGTTTACATTTGGTGTTAATAAAAAGAGTAAGAATAACAGGTTTCTATCAGTCTAAGTGTAAAGACGAAATGCTGGTGTCAATGGAGCTTGTGACATCATTTGATGTAGAGCCACAGGCGTTTGACAGCATGATAAAGGACGGCACATTTACACTGGAAACAGGTTTTATGCAGTATTTGGCCACAATTAACGTGGGCGCTGCAAGAGGCGAGATTCATGCCAGATGTGAAGCGTCTAATTCACCTCTGGTTAGTTTTGTGCTGCCTCCGATTAATCTGGTGGAGGCTATTAAGGATAAACTGGAGATTAAAGTATCCTAATTGCCCACCGGGGCCATAGACGGGTTATTCCTGACTAAGAATCAGAGCGAGTTAATAAGTTCTTTCTTGAACGCGGCCGTTTTCATGAATGGCAACTTCTCAATAATAATGCCCTTGGATATTCGCTGACACTCAGTATATTGATAGTATCGCTCAAACGGTACCACCGTAGCGATTGAATCGGTACCAGCGTAGCGGACGAATCGGTACCGTCGTAGCGGTCCAAACGGTACCAAAACATTTCGGTTCTGCGAGTTATTGTTTAATCTGGTATGTTTGCAGAAAAGACAATCAATTCTGCAGAGATATGGCAAACCGAAATGTAACTATGAAAGCTCTGGGTTGCTCATCGGCCTGGATGTCGGGATTTGAACTGGTGTTGGGGGTATCGGTCGTTATCGGGCATCGGACCTAGATTGAAGGAAAGTTATGAGGATTATTGATGAGGAGCTGTTGAATGAGGTTAGTTCAGAGGCTAAGGTATTATAACTTTCATCAGTCGCTGGAGGATAAGTGTCATCGGATGCTGAATGCGGTGGAGCCAGGGACTGTGGTACCCATCCATCGGCACCC
Organism: uncultured Bacteroidales bacterium; assembly: GCA_902802285.1. Lineage (GTDB taxonomy): Bacteria > Bacteroidota > Bacteroidia > Bacteroidales > Bacteroidaceae > Colenecus. The sequence goes on along the minus strand of CADCLI010000060.1, from coordinate 11,716 downwards.
AACGAAGGATGAGTCTTTCGTTATCCTGCGAGGCAAGGTTAGGGTGACAACTCATAATGATGATGGGGCCGTTCTCAAGACTCGCAAGCTCGAATGAGCGACCAGAGGTCGAGCGTGTGCCGCATGAGGTGGATGGAATTCTGGACATCGGGCGCTTATGAAGGGGTTCTTTAAAGGATTATGGCGTTTCTGCCGGTTTTTGTTCTGGCCACGGTGGGGAAATACCCCGAAAGATGGAATGTGAGGGTGGTACGCGTAATGAGTCTTGACCGGTGGGTTGAGTAATATGGGAGGTTGCTTGTCGGCCTCCTTTTTTGTTTTCAACAATTTGCGGGCGGTTTTGTTGGGGTTTGGGGATTTCTTGTATTTTTGCGGATGGCGGTGGCTGGGCTGCTGCATTAGGTTGACGTCGGGCTCTTGGTTAAGGAGTTGGGCGGCGCTCCGGGGCTGAGGTGGCTGTTTTATGGCGGCGATTCTGCTTTTTTGAGGGGGGCTTGCAACTGAAAGTTGGTCTCTTTTATGATACAAAAGGGGTCTGTCCCCTTTTGTACTTTTTTTGACAAAGGATGATGTAAAATAATGAGTAGAAATAATGAAGGACAATATACATAAGTTAGCATTGAAATGCAAAAGAATTTCTGACGAGAGGATGGGGACAGACAAGAATCTGATTCCATATCGTAACATCCTTTTTACAGATTATACAGTAAAGGGAGCTATAGATGAGTATTTAGCGGCAATCGGAGAATTAAGTGATGTTCTTCAATATACATACCCAGCTATCGGTTATGATTTGAGATTACATAAAGAACAGTTTCGTGATGAAAAGATAATTCACTTTACGGCTATGAAGGCTATTGTGGATTGCGTTCTCGGATTGGAAAACGGACATGATACTAAGAAAATCTTTATCAGCCACTCGTCTAAGGACAAGGTTATTATGGAGAAATTCACAGACTATATCCTGCAATTGGGTATTGGGCTGAATCATGAGGATATCTTTTGTACGTCGATAGAGGAGATGGGAATCAAGAACGGTGAAGATATACGCCGTCATATCAGAGAGAATGTCCAATCGGCAGATTTCTCTTTCTTGATGATATCAAAGAATTACAAGGAGAGTGAGATTTGCCTGAACGAAATGGGTGCTGTATGGGCAGCAAATAATAGAGTGAGATATTATATCCTGCCCAATGTGGATTTCAAAGAAATTGGGTGGCTTTGTGATGCATATAAAGCAGATAAACTATGTGACTCAGTAGTGCTTGATGCTATGGCGAATGAACTGACAGACTTTTATGGTTTACCCAATAAAGGTGTTATTTGGAGCCGTCAACGGCAGAACTTTATGGATTTCCTAAAGGGATCTATTTGATTTTAATCTCGGTTTAGTACGCTAATCGACATCGGCCAAAAGCGGGCTATCATCTTTTTAAACTCGCGTCTTAATCGGCTTATAGAGAGAATGGGTTTAAACTTACTTGAGGCTCTGACGCGTCCGTTCCATAACTTTACGGATGAGGCATGGGTGATGATGAAGCGCTATCCACCAACGAACTGATAGAGGTGATATGCAGTGAGAATGGTGTTTCTTGAGTAGAGGTGAACAATCAAATAATGATGATATTTGTAACTAATCTCAAATTAGATAATAATGAGTAACAATCTGGTGTCGTATTCTACACTATTATAATAGATTTATTTATATCTTTACAATCGAAATAATAAATACTATGTGCACAAAACAGAAATTATACGGACAGTTGCCGGTGGTAAATAGAATGCCGGCAGAGAAGAGTTTGCGTCCGCTTTCAGCTAAACAAGTACAGTTGGCTACGGATTGTTTGCGTGTGTTGGCTAACAGGCGTGATGTATCTATTGGTGAAATGTCACATGAGATTAGGAGTAAGAATCTTTATCCGCGGTTTTACAGCTATCTACGTAGATCGCCCAGGATTAGTAAGATGCGATTTGTAAATGAGATGCAAAAACTGATATAAAAATGGAAATCAAACAATTTACTCTGTACCATGGCTCTGATACCAATGTAAAAATGCCGGTTTGGGATTCTGGTAGCAGATATCGTGATTTTGGGCAGTGCTTTTATACTACATATGATTTGCGCACAGTTAAGGATTGGGCTGAGAAATTGTCCCTCATAACACCTACAATCAACAAATATGCTCTGAACCTGAAAAGGATTAAGACATCAGTATTGAGCATTAAACGGTTTAATGCTGATGCGGAGTGGGCCAGATTTGTTTTTGATAATCGTGAGAACGAGAGGTTTAAACGTCCGGCATATGACATAATTATCGGCCCAATCGCTGATAGAGGACTTGCCAATCTCTTTATGAAGGTAAAGTCAGGCGAGAAGACATTTGAAGAGATAGCTCCATTAATACAGTATAACAGGTTCAAGAGTTTTCAGGTGGCTTTTTGCTCTGATAACGCGCTGGACTGCTTAACATACTTGGATAAATGACAGTCAACTACGAAATAATAGATTATCTGATCAAGCAGATGGTGGTATTTCTAATTAAGAAGTATCAGTATACCTATGATTCTGCGCTTGATTATGTGTTGTCATCAAAGACATACGAACAACTTGTGACTAAGCCATATCTCCAAGAAGAGGGGAGTCTGTATATCTGCGAGATGCTGGATAAGGAGTTGGAGTCATGATTCTTGTATTATGAAGATACAACTATTGAATAGCGGGTTATTATCGGCCCTACATGATAAAGCGAAGGTAAATGAGCGGTTCTGGCAGAACTATGATCTGAGGACTACGCCTGAGGACGGGAGCCAGCGGATGCTGAATGTGCTTCAGCCGGGGACGAAAGTGGCTGTGCATCGGCATTTAAAGACATCGTAGACGGCTATTTGCGTGGAGGGGTGTACGGGAAGTGATTAAACAAATCACCATATTCGCTACCAACAAATGAAAATAGTACAAAAGGGGACAGTCCCCAATTGTACTTTTTTTGAGTTTACATCGGATTTTTTATGGAGGGAAAATGGAAATCACTGTGCTCTGAGTACATCATCAAGAGGCCTTGGCTAACTGCCAGGAGGGGGTGATGTTTCAATTTGTGTGTCCGAAGCGGGATCCGCATTTTAAGGATGAGCCAAAATTAAGCGTTTTCTTTCATACCATGATAAACACAAACCACATTTACATCAAGAGCGTCATTGGTGCCTGCTGACGGAAAGAGTGTTCTGTCAGTCGTAATACCAGGTAGGATACGGTTGTAGGATGACTTATCCATCGCAGTCTTTCCCATCAGGACAAGCACAGACTCTTCGTTCGGCATAGCACCGCGCATACGCGTCACACGTCTGAAATCCTTCTGCAGACGCTCAATCCAGTTGGTGGTATAGATCATAGACTGGATGCGCGGAGAGTAGTTCAGGTAAGTGAAATAGGCCTTGTATGAGGCATCATCCCTCATCCTGCGTATGGACAGATAGTCCTTCCCCCACTTGTCACACAGCGACTGCCAGTTCTGCCAGGCCTGCTCAACCGTGTATGAGCAGTCACCTGTACGGAACACGCTGCGCATGTCGTCAGCAAGGTCTCGTTTGTCGCCGTGACGTACCTTACCCAGCATACCGCGCTTGAGATGGGTCGTGCAGCGCTGAAGCGGCGTGCTTGGAAAAACCATAGAGATGACTTTATCTAGTCCGGACAAGCCATCGGCCACAACAAGGCCTACGCGCTTCACACCGCGTTCGCGAAGGTCCTCCAGCATCTCGCCCCATCCCTGGGCGCTTTCGGCAGGACGGTTGAAGATTCCCAACACTTCGCGTGTGCCGTCCTCAGTGACACCCAGGACAACGTAGAACGATTCCGATGCCACACTCTTCCTGCGATGGACCTTGATATATACACAATCGATGAATACTACAGGATAATAGCTGTCCAGAGGACGTTCAAGCCACTCGCTCACGTCTTTCCTGACGTACTCTATCATACGAGATATGCTGGCTTTGCTGTAATGCTCACCATATATCTCATCAAACACTTCACCTACCTGGGATTGGGTCAGGCCCTTTGTGTAGAGTGTACCGGCCAGCTTCTCACATTCTTCCTCCTGGTTGCGCAGAATGGCCAGAATCTGAGGATGGAAGTTCCCGTAACGGTCACGAGGTATGCGGAACTCCAGCCTGCGTCCATGACCGTAAGTGTGACCCAGACGGTAACCATTACCCTTGTTCCCGTCATCAATTCCACGTAGGTACTCGCCACGCTCTGCGACCATCATACTCTCCAACATAATCTCTATCAGGTCATGAAGACCATTTTCTTTCTCCGCATGCTTGCACATGAACTCAGAAAGTTGTTCCTTTGTCAGTACCATAAAGTCTGTTCTTCTAAGGGTTAATAAACTTCGATCACTTATTTTTTCCTTAAAAGTACGGACTTTATTTCTTCTAGCTACTCAGACACACTTTTTGGAACACTATCAAGTTTGTGGAACCAATAATTCAATTGTTTGCGAATATGAAGAAAGAAGAGAATTGTTTGCGGCTGGAGGAGATTCGGACTGCTCTGGCTAAGGCGGATGCCGAGAGGTTGAGTGCGGGCGTATCGGCCCAGGAGAGAGAGTTGATGGAGGAGGCTTGCGTGACGCTCTTGTGATTATTTGCTTGGAAAATTTTGTAAAATACATATAATAACATATCTTTGCCGTGAACTTTTAACGGAATCGCTATGATTTTGCGCTTTATTGCTGAGAATTTTGCTTCTTTCAAGGATGCGGTGGAGTTTAATACTTTTCCATCGAGCAAGAGTCCGAGCCACGAGAACCATAAGATTTCTTGTGGGCATGCTACTGCTTTGCGCTTGAGTGCTATATATGGCGCCAATGGGGCAGGTAAGAGTAATCTGATAGATGCATTAGGGACATTGGGGACATTGGTGTTTCGTGGTTCTCTAAATGGATATAACTTATCGTCAATTAAATTTAAGTTTAATCCAGCTTATGCTGACAAGCCATCGGGGTTGGCAATAGAGTATTATACAAAGGGGTATATATTCTATTACCATATTGAGTTTTCAGGCCAGGAGGTGCTATTGGAGGAGTTGCTTTTAAGCCTGAAACAAAGGGACGTCGAGTTGTTTAGACGTAAAGGGTTGTCTATTTCCATTAATAACAAGTTCTCTGCCATGAAAGTAAATAACTCGTTTATTGATGGACTGACAAGGCTGATAAGACCGGATATGTTGGTTCTTCCATTTTTGGGCAACTATTATCCTGTTGAGTTCCCGATAATTACAGATGCTTATAGGTGGTTTGTTGATACGCTTCGTCTTGTTCAACCAAACTCGTCATCAGGGACTGTTCCGCATTTGATGGACGTTAATGTCATGTTTAACAAAATGGTGAATGACACTATTCCTGAGTTGAAGACTGGTATAGATAGACTTATTGTTAAAAAAGAGGTTGTAAATGAGAATGATGAGAATATAGATTCTCGCATATCAAATGCTATTCTCAAAGCAAAGAGTATGCCAGGAATGCCACAAATTGTTCTAGACAGGAATAGTGGAGACATCCTGAATATTGTTTTTGATATGAACCTTAATGCCGTGTATTTGAAAAGAATAGTAGCAATTCATTCACAAAACGGTGTTGATGTAGAGATGCCTTTACGCAACGAGTCGGATGGTACCAGACGACTTATTGAGTATATGCCGGTGTTTTACGCAGTTATGTTGAACGACGGGGTATATGTGGTCGATGAGATTGAGCGCAGCATTCATCCTATCCTGATAAAGAGCATTATCAGTAAGATTTCCGAGAGTACATCGGCCAAAGGTCAACTTATTTTTACAACTCATGAGTCCGGGCTTTTGGATCAGAACATTTTCCGTCCGGATGAGATTTGGTTTGCTCAGAAGGATTCTGAGCAGGCAACTCAATTATATCCACTTAGTGATTTTAATATTCATCACACAGCCAATATTGAGAATGGATATTTGAACGGCCGTTATGGCGGTATTCCATTCCTATCTAACCTGAAAGATTTACACTGGTAACCCATGATTCAACGTCGGAGAGATTACGGCAAACGAGAGCCGTCAAGAGATGCTCATAAGATTTATCTTGTTTGCGAAGGAAAAGACACAGAACTTAATTATTTCAAGTTCTTTGAAGGATTGTCTTCAAATTTACAGGTTATAGCCATACCGCCAACGGTAGGTACTGATCCTATAAAACTAATGAAACGTGCTCAAGAGGTGTTGCTTGATGATAATAGGCAATATACTGTTGAGTGCGAACATGGTGATACGGTATGGTTTATAATAGATACTGATACGTGGGAGAAAGAAGGTAAGATAAAACCGTTGAGGGAGTTTTGTCAAGAACAGAATGACATTATTCGGGAGAAGTATGATGAGGTGAAACCGTATCCGGTATGGAATGTGGCTCAAAGCAATCCTTGTTTTGAGATTTGGTTATATTATCATTTCTATGATAAGAAGCCGTCTCAAGAGAAGGTCGGGGATTGTGCCTCCTTTAAGGAATTTGTTCATCTGGAGATTTCCGGAGGCTTTAATTTTGAGAAGGATCCGGCGCGGTTAGAGGATGCGATATCAAAAGCCGAGGCAAACTTTGGGATGGAAAAGTACGGTAGGCTGAGTCTTTATTCTACTGAGATGAACAAACCTGGTCGGGAGATTCTGGGATTTGTAAAGTCGGAGCTTGATAAACTGCGGAACAAACTATAAAATGATACAATTGGGGACAGTCCCCTTTTGTACTATTCTTCAAAAAATGATACAAAAGGGGACTGTCCCCAATTGTACTAAAAAGTCGATATTTGGATTGTAGCGAACAATTGTTTATTTTCGCTTAATGTTGAACCAATTAATGCTATTGAGATATGTTTGAACTGATAGAGTTGCCGTACGGTTCCAAGGATCTGGAGCCGGTTATTAGTGCGCAGACGCTGAGTTTCCATCATGGTAAGCATCTGCAGGCTTATGTGGATAACCTTAATAAGCTGCTGCCTGGGAGCGGCCTTTCTGAGGATTTGTCGCTGGAGGAGATTGTGTGCAGGGCTAATCCGGCTGGTGGCGCATCGGCCAATCAGGGGGTGTTTAATAATGCGGGGCAGATTCTGAACCATAATCTTTATTTTACGCAGTTTGCCGCTAAGGGCGTTGCTTTGGCCGATGACGGTGGCCTGAAGGCTCAGATTGTCAAGCGGTGGGGCGGCGTGGAGGCGTTCCAGGCGGAGTTTGTGGCCAAGGGCGTGGGTTTGTTTGGCAGCGGATGGGTTTGGCTGTCTCGTGACGCTAATGGAGAGCTGGTGATTACGCAGGAGCCGGGCGCTTCAAACCCTGTTGTGCGCGGTCTCAAGCCGTTGCTTACGTTCGATGTCTGGGAGCACGCCTACTACCTTGATTATCAGAACCGCCGTGCCGCCCATCTGGATGCCCTCTGGCAGATTCTGGATTGGAGTGTTATAGAAAAACGATACAAATGATACAATTGGGGACTGTCCCCTTTTGTATCATTTTTGAAAATAGTACAAAAGGGGACTGTCCCCAATTGTACTATTTTTGAGAAGTTATGCTGAAAGTTGGAGATAAGATGCCTCAGTTTGAGGTGGTTGACCAGGACGGTCAGGTGGTTCGGTCATCGGACTTTATTGGGAATGGGCGCAAGACGATTGTGTATTTTTACCCCAAGGACAACACGTCGGGCTGCACGGCCGAGGCGTGCTCGTTCCGCGATAATTACGCTGCGCTGACGGCTGCGGGGTACAACGTGGTGGGTGTGAGCAAGGACAGCGCCAAGTCTCACACTGGTTTCAGGGCCAAGTACGAGCTGCCGTTCAGGCTGTTGGCCGATACCTCTACGGAGATGCTGCAGGCGTTTGGCGCGTGGGGCGAGAAGAAGATGTACGGCAAGACTGTTCTGGGCACTCTGCGTCGGACCTTTATATTCTCGGAGGATGGCATCCTGGAGCGCATCATTGAGAAGGTGGACACTAAGAATGCTGCCTCCCAAATCCTGGAATAGTACAAAAGGGGACAGTCCCCTTTTGTATCATTTTGCTAAATTTGCAATATGATGGATAGAAAAATTACTGAGGGTTACATGCCGTTTTTGGGGCATGAGACGTACTACCGGATAGTGGGGGAGGCATCGGACAAGGCTCCGCTACTGCTGCTGCACGTGGGTGCGGGAATTCGTATCTGGACGGGCATCCGGAGCTGTGGACGCTCAAGACGTGGATTGATGAGCTGATTGCCCTGCGCGAGTACTTGAAACTGGATAGGGTTCATATCCTGGGACAGTCTTGGGGTGCGATGCAGGCTATTGCGTATGCTATTGATAATGAGCCGGATGGCGTGCAGTCGATGATTCTTTCATCGGGTCACGCATCGAGTTCTTTATGGGCCAGCGAGCAGCATCGGCTTATAAAATATATGTCGGCCGATGATCAGGAGGCAATCCGCCGCGCCGAAGCCAGTGGTGCGTGGGACGATGCGGACTATATTCGCGCCAATGAGCATTATTTTGAGCTGTTTGTGACTAGCGTGGATGATGGTTCGCCTGAGTGTTTGCGTAGGCCAAAGCGCTCTGGCACAGAGTCTTATCTTTATGGTTGGGGGCCGAATGAGTATCAGCCGCTGGGTAGTCTGAAGGATTTTGAGTACACGGATAAGCTGTGCAGGATTACACAGCCGACGCTGATTTGCAGTGGTACGCGCGATATTTGTACGCCTGTGGTGGCGGCATCGCTTTATGAGAATATTCCGGGCAGCGAGTGGCATCTGTTCCGTGGCTCCCGCCATATGTGCTTTGTGGATGCGCACCGGGAGTATTGCGATGTATTGACGGCCTGGCTCACTGCTCACGACTAAAATGATACAAAAGGGGACTGTCCCCTTTTGTACTATTTTGCTATCTTTGGGGGTATGAAAGAGGAGCAGATTTTAATTAGGATTACGGGACAGGACCGGCCGGGACTGACGGCGGCGGTCATGGGGATTTTGGCGCGGTACGATGCTACGGTGCTGGACATCGGTCAGGCGGATATTCATAACACGCTGTCATTGGGCATTTTAATGCGCATGGACGAGATGAAGAGCGGCCTTGCGATGAAGGAACTGCTGTTTAAGGCGACCGAACTAGGTGTTAATATTGGGTTCTCGCCGATTAGTGACGATGAGTACGAGGACTGGGTCGGGCACCAGGGTAAGAACCGATATATCCTTACTGTGTTGGGCCGACAACTGGAGGCACGGCAGATCCAGGCAGCCACTCAAATTCTTGCTGATCAGGGGCTTAATATTGATTCTATTCTGCGTCTGACGGGCCGGAAAAGTATTAAAAAGCTGGACAAGCAGACGCGTGCTTGTATTGAATTCTCGCTGCGTGGCGAGCCCGTGAATCCGGGCGAGATGCACTCTAGGCTGATGAAGATTTCGCAGGAGATGGAGATGGATTTCTCGTTCCAGAAGGACGATATGTTCCGCAGGATGAGGCGCCTGATCTGTTTCGATATGGATTCCACACTGATTCAGACGGAGTGCATTGACGAACTGGCTGAGCGCAACGGCGTTGGGGCCCAGGTTCGCGCTATCACTGAGAGCGCTATGCGGGGTGAGATTGATTTCAAGGAGAGTTTTACCCGTCGGGTGGCGCTGCTTAAGGGGTTGGATGTCAGTGTGATGCGCGATATTGCGGAGCATCTGCCGATGACTGAGGGCGTGGACCGTCTTATGTCGGTACTGAAGACCTGCGGGTATAAAATTGCCATTCTGAGCGGTGGTTTTACGTATTTCGGGGAATATCTACAGCGGCGCTATGGTATTGATTATATGTATGCTAATGAGCTGGAGATAGGCGAGGACGGTAAGCTGACCGGCCGGTACGTGGGCGAGATTGTAGATGGGCACCGCAAAGCTGAACTGCTTCATCTGATTGCTCAAGTGGAGAAGGTAAACCTTGCTCAGACAATCGCTGTGGGCGATGGGGCCAACGACCTGCCTATGATCTCTGAGGCCGGCCTAGGTATTGCGTTCCATGCCAAGCCTCGTGTGGTTGCCACTGCCGAGCAGAGCATCAATACCATCGGCCTTGACGGCGTCCTCTATTTCCTGGGCTTCAAGGACTCCTACCTGGGTGAGCAGGGCAAATTGTGATAAAATGATACAAAAGGGGACAGTCCCCTTTTGTACAATCTTCTGCCCGAGGCTATCGAGGAATATCTGAAGGATAATCTCAAACCCGAGTTGGTGGATCAGAAGGAGAAGATTCTGCAGCAGATTGACCTGCTGGAGATATCGACCATAGATATTCTTAAAGCTTTGGTGGATGAGGTGAATATTCATGGAGAGTTGCCTGAAAAGCCTTGTCTGAATATTCCTGTGGCCAAGTTTGCATATGAAATACTTCAGTTCCATTATCTTGAGAGTATGGAATCTAAGGTGGAGGTGATGAATTTTATCCGCTCCAAGATGGCTGAAAGTGGTTATTCGTCTATAAATGAGTGGATTGGCAAGTGAAAATCTAAGGATGGTGATAACGATGCCATGGATCTGCTGCGGGATGAATTTGATTATGTTTCTAAAAATACTATGACATCGATGTCGTCATCCCTGTGGCGTGAAACCACCACATCAATGGGTTCAATAGTAAGCGAACCGGATGCAGACGGGTTCTTTATGATGCGTTCTAGGTATGATGACTCGGACGTGCTTTGTCTGCTGCTTAAGAGGAAAGAAACACCTTCCTTGTATCGGGGGATGCTGGTTTGATGGTGCAAAACAGTACCAAACTGATATGAACCTCGAAAGTTTTTTGTTCAACTTTCGGGGTTCATATCAAAGGGGACTGTTTCACTTTTGTACGAGTAAATGACAACCCCAAAAACTAGGCTCAGCTGTGTCTTAACAGAAACTAGCAGAAATCTGTGTCTCTTGCAAAGCGGAGGCCAGCTGAGGTAACATGCTCATAGCTGGCAGCAGAATGGTAGTAATGCCCTTGTTCCCTTTCCCAGCGGTCGTAAGTTTCGCCTGTCCAGCCGTCTTCCATGCAGGTGACGTATTCATCCCAGAATTTGTCCGGGTCGATTTTGTCTCCGTATTCGTCGAACAGTTGCCAGCCGTCTTGATGGATGAACTGCAAGATGGACTCTTTGGTTTCGTCATAATGTTCCGGACTCGGGGCAAAGAGGAATTTCCAGCCGCAGGAGCGTTTTCCGATGTGCACTTCCTCATAAATTCTTTTTCGCGTCTTTTCGATTTCATCGGCTAGTTGCCAGTCACCCTCGGCGGGTCTCAGGTCTTCGTCCCTGTCGATTGACTCTATGGAATCCTCGTATTGCTTCTTCAGCAGCCGCTTGAGCTCTTCTTTCTGCGCTTCAGTCGGAATCCTTCTCATATAAACATTTGTTCCCATATTCTCATATCGGATGTGAGGAACCCAGCGGTTCATCGTCGGTGTAATGATAATCTTTCATTAGTCTTAGGATCCGCCGCTTGCATTTTGGATAGTCGATGGAGGGCGTGTTCAGGATGTCCATTGCCTTAAGGAATTGTTCACGGGGGATGGGGACGAAACTGGCAAAATGCCCTTCTGTGATTGTGGCCATCGGAAAAACGGACGTGGAGACGGAGTTTTTGCCAAGGATATGCCAGCGGACTTTGCAGAGATCACGTGTCCCTATAACCTCTTCCACCTCCAGC
>CADCLI010000059.1 GCA_902802285.1 uncultured Bacteroidales bacterium | reverse complement strand
CATCAACAGACAGGGAGAGCGGGCTGATGCATTTGTCCGCGTTAGGCGATATCTCATTGCCTAACGGAATAGGAGTGGATTACGGACTTGATTTCGGGGCGCAGGCAAGCACCCGTTCAGGTCTGTTCCTGCATCAGTTGTACATTGATCTGAGTTATAAATGGATCGGCTTGGACGCCGGGATGCAGGAACGGTGGGGAGAACTTAAGAACAGGACTTTGAGTACCGGCGGCCTGACCTGGTCTGGTAACAGCAGTCCGATTCCTCAGGTAAGGCTGGGAATACCATACTTTACACGTATTCCCGTTTTAGGCCGATGGTTCTCCCTTAAAGGCCATATAGGTTACGGACGTTTTACCGATGATAAATGGAGAAAGAGTCAGGCAGAAAAGGCAGTAAAGGCAGTAAACGTTAACCGATATACTGATGAACTCCTGTTTCACAGTAAAGCCTTCTTTTTAAGGTTGGGGGATGCCAACCGTTTTCCTTTGGAGGCTACCATAGGGCTTGAAATGTATTCGGTATTCGGAGGTACACTTCATAACAGGCAACTCTATTCGAATGATATTATTGATGAACATAGACTCCCTTCGGGTCCTGATGCATATCTGACCGTCTTCCTGCCGTTCAATAAGGTAGGGAGCCAGGGAAAGGAGAACGGCAATATCCTGGGCAGTTGGCATCTCTCCTTTGATTACCATGCCGAAAAATGGGGCGTAAGGGCATATTATGAGCATTTCTACGAGGATCATTCCAGTATGCTGGGTATAGAATACAAGAACGATCAGCAGGGAAAGAAGGATTTTGTGTTCTATGGGTTCAGACGTAACTGGTTTGACGCTCTTTGGGGTATTGAGGTTAATTTAAGAAAGAGTGTACCTGTCAGTAATGTAGTGTTGGAGGTGCTGAATACCCGTGGTCAGTGCGGTCCTGTCTACAAGGCACCGTTTTATCCTGTAGTTGAGGGAGTTGACGGCTGCGATGGTATGTACAATCATGAATTATATGATTCATACAGTATGTCGGGTTATGGTATAGGCAGCCCGATACTCATCTCTCCCGTTTATAATAAGGACAACAGCCAACGTTTGCAGAGCAACCGCGTTCTGATGTATCATGTGGGTATTGACGGCACATTCGGACCAAAATGGTATTACAGGACGTTATTTACGAATACAACCCATTGGGGTACATATGAGGACCCGTTCAATCAGGTTCAGAAGGTTACTTCACTGCTTCTGGAAGGGTCTTATCGTCTGGGTGATGCTTACAGTTGGAATGTGGGCGTTTCTTTCGGCTTTGATTTTAATGAAGGCGGTCTGATAGGCAATAACAGCGGAATAATGGTCACACTGTCAAAAAAATGGAAAATCCTATGAGAAAGACCTGCAATATCATCATAATAATCCTGTTGACGTTGACAGCGTACTCTTGTGAGAACGTCTTTCATAATGATGAGCTTGATTTCATGTGGCGGCTGGATAGCGTGGAGTTCATCGATGGTGTTGATTTTGATGGAAATCCATGTACTGTGGCAACAAAGGAGGGGTTATGGCTCAGTTTTGCAAGGAATCTGGTCAAAGTTGATGACAGGAACAGTTATACTTCGGCAATCGGTATTCTGACTGACAACGGAAAACAGGTCAGTTTTGATTTCTCTATGTATGAGGAACCTGAATGGCCTGGCACAGATACGCTTCTGAAGTCAATGGGAATAAATACCAGGTTGTCAACTTTCAGCATCACTATGCTTGACAATAAGAAACTTATTCTTACCGGCGACAAAACGATACTGAGGTTGACCAAATGGTAATGTGTAATATATCACATGCGCAGCATCTTAAGGAAGTCACGTTCCGTACGGAGCGTGGCTTCTTCTTTTCCCTTGACGTTCTTGGTCTCGGGGAACAGCAGCATGGTAGAGAAGTCTGACTCGGGCATGTGGATACGCTCGTAGAGGTGGCGGAATGTGCGTCCTGCGTGTGTCTCGCTGTCACGTGGTCCTACTATCATTAGCAGATGGTCCTCCTTTAGCCCGCTTATTACCCAGTGCATATCGGCCGTCTCACTGACCTCGTTGTATGTTACCCTACCGCTTGAGAAATTCAGACCCGTACCTCGGACGGCCGACATGGGTTGGTCTTTTCCATAGAACTCGGTGCCGCATCCGATAGCCATGGTGATGCGGTAGATGCTATCCATGCACTTCTCAAAGGCTTCGTCCTGTATTACCGGACCGGGAACCAGAACCACTATACGGCGGATGGTATTCATGGGCGTTACAAAACGCTGCAGGACTATCTGACCGTGGAATCCGTCATTCAGGGGGCTGATTATGTTGTCCAGATAAGGCAGGTCGATACTGTGCCTGAGCGGCAGACCCATCAGCATGCGGTCGGCCGAGAACTCATTGGAGGCGTGCAGTATGCTGTCAATGATGTTGTTGCCCAACCGGTTGTGTGTTATGAAAGGTATATCGGCCGATGCCGCTATCCTGGATGCCTCCTCCAGGCGTCCCTTGCCGTCCTGCAGATATTTGGGTGCATGTTCTCCGTTGATAGTCACATACAGTCCCACCAACTCAGGGCCGTTCTTGTCATAGAGAGTTATTGCCGTGTCCATGAGGGCCTGAAGCGTGTTGGAACCTGTAAGGATTGCCATAAGGCGTGACTCCGGCGCCGTAATATCGGAGATCTGGTCCTGATGCAGTGAGTCAGCAGCATTTTCTGTGATTATATTGCTCAGGATGCACGAGAACAGGACTATCAGGATGGTGGCGCTGAGTGTGGTGTTGTCCATCAGACCGCCTTCATAAGCGCCCATTGCTATAGCCAGGGCTCCTGCTGCGTGTGATGCGCTAAGTCCGAATATCACACGACGGTCATTGCGCTTGAAACCGTTTGCTTTCTGGACAACCAGGGCTGCAAGCCATTTGCCGAATGTCCCGACAGTGAAAAGGATTGCAAATGCGGTCAGAAACAGCCAGTTGCCGGTCATACCCTTAAGGTCAATCATCAGGCCGGTGCCCAGCAGAAAAAGCGGTACGAAAAGCGTGTTACCCACAAAATCAAGACGGTTCATTAGAGGTGATGACTTTGGTATGTAACGGTTCAGCACGATACCTGCCAGGAACGCACCGACAATTGAATCAAGCCCTATCAATTGCGCAAGACCGCAACAGAGTGCCAGCAGGATCATCACGAAAAGGAAATGTGAGAAACTGTTTGTAACCCTATGAAAGAAATGGCGAGCCATGCGTGGGTAGACAATTATCACTGCGGTGATGTAGACGGCAATCTTCACGATAAACCAGAGCGGGTTGAAATCAGCATTACCGTTGGTTGACATCATCACGGCGTATACTACTAATGCCAGCAGTATGGCAACCAAGGCTCCAGCCACTGAAATTGTGACACTCTTGCGTCTGGCGAGACCGAATCGGCTTATTATCGGATAGGATATTAGTGTGTGTGACCCCATGATACAAGCCAATATGGCCGATGTATGTACCGGGAGTTCCAGCAGCCATGTGCAGGACAGGTAACTGAGCACCCATGGTACCGCAAAGGTCAGCACTCCGAACAGGATACCCCATACCTTGTTGCGTTTCATCTCCTCCAGGTCAATTCCAAGTCCGGCAAAGAACATGATGAACAGCAGTCCCATGCGGCTGAAGAACTGGATTTCGGGGGTGATATGAAGCATGTTAAGGAGTCCCGGTCCGATGAGCACGCCTGTAACGATGAGTCCTGCTATCTGCGGAAACCTTAAGCGTTTGCAGAGTATAGGCACAAACAAAACCAGCGTCAGGACCGCGAAGCAGATCCAGATGCTGTCGGTTAGCGGGAACAGTTGTTGAAAACTCATCATCTCTTAATGCGGTACGAAGTTAATTATAATTCCCTGATTTTGTAAATTCGCATTCGCAAAAGATTGTCTATGATTGATTACCAAAAGGAACTGAATCCCAGCCAGTGTGACGCCGTACTATATACCGACGGTGACAGTATGGTAATTGCCGGTGCCGGTTCCGGAAAAACACGTGTGCTCACGTACAAGATCGCCCACCTGCTGGAGGAGGGAGTAGAGCCATGGTCCATACTGGCGCTGACCTTTACCAACAAGGCGGCAGGAGAGATGAAACAGCGCATTGCAGCGCGAGTGGGAGAGAACCGTGCCCGTTATCTCTGGATGGGTACATTCCATAGTATTTTCAGCCGCATTCTCCGGTCGGAGGCCGATAAGATAGGCTACACCTCCAACTTCACCATCTATGACCAGCAGGACAGCCAGAATCTGATCAAGTCCATTGTCAAGGATATGCAGCTGGATGACAAGACCTACAAGGCCAGTGTGGTCCAGAACCGCATATCGAATGCCAAGAACCGTCTGATAACGGCGTCGGGGTATGTACAGAATGCCGATATCTACAAGCATGACCAGTTCAAGCGTATTCCGATGGTGGGAAAGATATACGAGCGTTATGAGCAGCGCTGCCGTCAGAGTGACGCAATGGATTTTGATGACCTGCTGCTCAATACGTTCATTCTGTTCCGTGACCATCCGGATGTACTGGAGCGTTACGGTACAACATTCAAATATATTCTGGTAGATGAGTATCAGGATACCAATTACGCACAGCACTGCATAGTGTGGCAGCTTACGCGTGATGGTGCCAAGGTGTGCGTGGTCGGTGACGATGCCCAGAGCATCTACTCGTTCCGCGGTGCCAACCTGGACAATATGCTCAAGTTCTCAAAACTGTACCCTGATTCAAAACTGTTCAAGCTGGAGCAGAACTACCGCTCCACCCAGACCATAGTGGAGGCGGCAGGTAGCCTTATTTGCAAGAACCACGCCCAGATACCCAAGAAAGTGTTCTCGGAGAATGAGCAGGGTGACAAGATAAAGGTACTGTGCGCCCATTCAGACCTAGAGGAGAGCGAGATGGTTGCAAACCGCATGCTTGACCTGCATACATTCAAGGACGTACCATGGAGCCAGATAGCAATACTGTACCGTACCAACGCCCAGTCGCGTCCGCTTGAGGAGGCCCTGCGCAAACGCGGCCTGCCATATAAGATTTACGGCGGTCTTTCATTCTATCAGCGCAAGGAGATAAAGGATGTGATAGCCTATTTCCGCATGAGCGTGAACCCCAATGATGAGGAGGCGTTCAAGCGTATAATAAACTATCCGGCACGCGGGATAGGGCAGACCACTGTAGGCAAGATCCTTTCTGTGGCAATGGAGAACGGTGTCAGCTTGTGGAGCGTTATAAGCAATCCTGCCGATTACCGTCTGGATGTGAATTCCGGTACCGCAGCCAAGTTGTCGGCATTTAAGACAATGCTGGAGAGTTTCATTGCCGATGCTGCAACAGTTGATGCAGAGCAGTTGGCGGAGCGGATAGTGAATGAAACGGGTATCATGCGTGAACTCAATGCCGATACCACCGTTGAGGGCATAGGCCGTAAAGAGAATGTTGAGGAACTGCTTGCCAATATCACCCAGTTCTGTCTGGATCGCAAGGAGGAGGGCAATGAGCGTTGTTTCATGACCGATTATCTGAGTGAGGTGTCACTTATGACAGATCAGGACAATGAGACCGATGAAGATGTGGAGAAGGTCACTCTAATGACCGTTCATGCCGCAAAGGGCCTGGAGTTTGACGCAGTATTCATTGTAGGCCTGGAAGAGAACCTTTTCCCCAGCGACATGAGCGGTGACAGCGAGCGTGAGATAGAGGAGGAGCGCCGCCTGATGTACGTTGCCATGACCCGCGCCCGTAAATATCTGACGCTGCTTTTTGCAACAACCCGTTTCAAATACGGCAGTGTGGATTTCTGTACTCCCAGCCGGTTCCTCAAGGATATTGATGCTCGGTACCTTAGTGCACCTGGAAATTTGGGGTCAGTCCCCTTTTGTTCCGGGAAGGATTATCATATCCGTAAATCTGGGTTGGAACAAAAGGGGACAGACCCCGGCTCGTTATTTGAGCGTAAGACTGGATTTGAGAGAAAGCCTGAACGCAAGCCGTGGGATCAGGGTAAGTTCCAGAAGGTTACGGAGAATATGCTGAAGGATACGGCCCCAGCCCAGTCATCGGCCCTTAAAGCGGGTAACGTGATTGAACACGAGCGTTTCGGGATAGGGAGCGTGCTTGAAGTAGAGGGCTCGGGCGACAACACCAAAGCCCGCATAAAGTTCATCAATGTAGGAGAGAAAACCCTTCTCCTCAAGTTCGCCCGCTACAAACTACTCAAATAAAACCTTACTTGAATTTGTAGCTCCGCTCCCAATGGAATGACTTGGAGGTGTAGGTTGCCAGTATTCCCGCTCCGCCTTTCATGTTGTGAAGGATTGTGACCGGTTCCGACAGGAATGATATCTCTTCGGCATCACCGTAGTCTTTAACAGACTTGTGATAATAGTAATATGCACCGGACAGTACATACAACTTGACATCCAAAGTGTATATCACCTCGTCCTTTATCTTGTCGGCAATGGAGTGGGGCTCACTGCCGCTCTCCAGGTTTTTTTCATCAAAGGTGTATATCCATCCCAGGGTGTCAGGTTTCTCCATCACGAATTCAAAACTGAGCTTGTTGCCGTCCCTGATATACAGGTCATCAAATATGTAACTCTGCTTTCTGTATTCAAACTGGCTGTCGGCCTCGGTGTCTTCAAGAATAGCTGTCGTAGCGTCTGTCTGTCCAAGGAACACTTTTGTTTCGGCAGGAATCCTGTAATGGATGTCCTTTACAAGGGTGTCATAACGCTCTTCATAGTCATCGTACATGAACCATGTCATCCGGGGCTCTATGGTAATCATGTAATAATCGGTTTTGCCACCGTTCCCCAGTATGTCAAGGTCTGTTACCCAGACAGAATCCACTGATTCCTGGTCAAGGTCATAAACGTAATCATCAAACAGTTCGCTCATGGTCTTGGCCGGAACGAATTCCCTGGTGCGTTCCGTGAATGTTATATCCTGCGCATACGGAACGGTGTCCGATGCCGTAACGGTGCCGTAATCGGGATGGGATGCATAGACCGATATGATATCACCTTCTGTGATGGCTCTCCCGTCGGTAAAACCATACAGACTGTCAGAATACGTTGCGGCGCGTGTCTCTCCATTGATGGCAAGGTGTACTGTCACTCCGCTTTTAATGGCATTGCCGCGGTAATATGAATCCAGAAAGAAAGCACTGTGACTGACTTTAAGAACCGGTACGTCGCCGGATCCGGTTATGCTGTTCACTATAAGCATACGTTCGCTGTCAGGGCCTTTGTACTCTATGTCCTTGGTACATGCGGTTGTCAGAACGGCAGCCATTATGATTATACTGTACTTTTTCATAACTTAAAATGATATTGAGTAACTGAGGGTGGGAAGTATGGGGAACAGGGTAAGCTGGCGCAATGTGCGCTCCTCGACCCATTCATCACCTCTGTAATAACTTTCGGTGTAAACGTATACCAGGAACGGGTTACGGTTGTTGTATGCGTTATAAATACTCAGGTTCAGAGTCCTGTTGACCCTCTCACTTAGTTTGCGGTGCCAGTTGAAACTCAGGTCCAGACGGTGAGTAGGGTTGAGACGGAAATTATTGCGGTTCTCATAATAGCCCAGTGTCGTGGTGTATTGGTATTGCTCATCTTTCTCATCTGCAAGTAGTTCAGAGTCATAATACTGGGTATATATGGTGCCGCAGTTACCTGTCTCGAAGAGCCATGTGGCCGACATGTCAAACCTGTCACTGAACTTGTAGTTGCAGGTTATGTCCAGTTTGTGACGGCGGTCATACTTGGCATCGAAAGTACGTCCGCCGTTTATGACCATACCGGGGCGGTCAAACCTGCGTTGTGACTTGTTCCAGGTGTAGGCAATCCATCCATTGAGCCTTCCTACAGAACGCTGTGCCATGAGTTCCAAACCGTAGCTCCAGCCCTTTCCCATGGCCACCTTGTTCTGCCAGTCGGTATCGCCCGACATGTAGGTCGAGCCCTCTTTGTATTCCAGCAGGTTGTCCATCTGCTTGTAGTAACCCTCAAGCGTGAAATCGGCAAGGCCATCAACGCTATAGGCGGCTCCCAAAGCCCACTGGTGAGAGTGCTCCGGCTCAACCTTGTCTGTAACCGGGACCCAAAGGTCTGTGGGCAGGTTGATGACATTGTTTGACAGCAGGTGTACATACTGGGTCATATAGGCATATCCGGTCTTTACCGACAGTTCATCGGTTACCAGGAAACGGGCACTGAGTCTTGGCTCCAATGAGTTGTAATAGCGGTCGTTTACGCTGAACCCGGCATATCCGGCGCCTATGTTGATCTTTATCACATCGGTAAGTTCGATATCATCTTCGGCATACAGTTGATATTCATGAGCCAGAATATTTTTTGAACCGAACGTCTGGTTGAAATCATTGGTCTGGACCGAATCATTATCCATTGTCTCCCTGCTGTTCATTGAGAGTTCCATCACATCGGGGTTGAATTTGTGATGAGTGTAACTGCCACCGAACCTGACATCCTGTTTGGGAGTGGGTGACCAATGAAAATCACTTCTGAAAGAGGCGTCATAAATACCGGATTTCATGTTTATCCCCATGCTGCCCTTATAATTGTTTGCCTTGTCATCCTCCTTGATGTGGATACCCATCTTATGGCGGTATTGTGTGTAGTTGGCGCTCAGGTCCATAAAGAGCTTGGGGCCCAGAACATGGTTCCATCTGATCGCTGCCACCGTGTTGCCCCATCGCCAATTAAGTCTTGTCTTCTCCTTATATGCTCCGCCTGAACTCCTGTAATTGAAGTAGATGTCATCATCGCCGCTGTACCAGCTCACGTAGAGACGGTCATTGTCATTGAATTTGTGGTTCAGTTTTACATTCAGGTCATAGAAATAATAACCCATGCTAAGGTCATCAGTGTTGGCAAAATCGAACTGTTTGTTAAGCCAGATGGCAGAGTTGAGCAAAATGTCGGAGTATGTACGGCGGGCTGAGATGTTGAATGATGTCTTACCTTTTATAATAGGTCCTTCAAGATTGATCAAAGAGTCACGTTCTTGATGGCATCGGGATTGAACACCGAGAACATACCGAACATGTGGTTAACGTTGTAAACAGGGACACCGTCCAGCAGCAACAGGTTCTCATCGGGATTACCTCCGCGTACATACAGGCCTGCGGTTGCCTCGGTGCCGGCCTGCACTCCTGGCAGCAGTTGCAATGCCTTGAGCACATCGGTCTCACCGAACATGGCGGGTACTGCCTTGATCTGCTCGATGGGGATATCGATGGCGCTCATCTGTGACCCGCGTACACCCAGGACTTCGCGGTTTCCGAAAATGGTAACCTCATTGAGAGCGTCGATTGTAGGAATATCAATATTTATAATGGTGTCCTTATATAGCGTGAACGGAATGACAACGGGCTTGTAGCCTACATAGCCGGTCCTGAATTCAACCGGACCGTCAGGAAGGGTGATTGAGTAGAATCCGTATTCATTGGTTATTGTTCCTCGGCCGCTTTTCTGGTCCAGGATTGTGGCACCGATCATGGTCTCCTTGCTTGATTGGTCAGTGATGTAACCGCTGATGGTATGCCTGCTCTGGGCTTGCAAACATAGTACTGACCATACAGTCAGTAGGAATGTCGTAGTTCTTTTCATTAGTTATTCAACAAAAAAAGCAGCCTTTCCTGTTATAGACAAGCTGCTTGGTAATTATGATAATGGAGCGGCAAACGAGACTCGAACTCGCGACCCCGACCTTGGCAAGGTCGTGCTCTACCAACTGAGCTATTGCCGCAGATAAAATTTTCTCTGGAAAATTTTATCTGCGGCGATTATCTCCGCGCCTCGGCAAAGTGAAAACAAGCTTTCCCTTTGCTCTCGGCTTGTGCGATAATTGCCTCCGTGCGTTTTGAAACCTTATCAGGTATTCACGCAGGTGAGATACATTTTCCAGAAATTTCAATGAACTTTGGTGAAGAGAATGAGACTCGAACTCACACGACATAATTGTCACTACCCCCTCAAAGTAGCGCGTCTACCAATTCCGCCACCTGGGCATTTCTAAATAAAACAAAGATCTGTTTTTGAGCGGCAAACGAGACTCGAACTCGCGACCCCGACCTTGGCAAGGTCGTGCTCTACCAACTGAGCTATTGCCGCAGATTAAATTTTCTCTGGAAAATTTAATCTGCGGCGATTATCTCCGCGCCTTCCCGTGCGTTTGGTAACCTTATCAGGTATTCACACAATTATGAAAACCTTATCAGATATTCACACAAGTAAGATAAATTTTCCAGAATTGTTCAAAGAACGTACTTTCTTGTGAAAGCGGTGCAAAGGTAGTGGTTTTAGGGATACTTGCAAAAACAATTGAGATTTTTTTTAATCTCTCCGGTACTTTTTATTTGTTCAGCAAGGAGTCTATATGCTTTTGGGCGGTGCTGCATACCTCTTGGGCGTTCATTGTGAGGCATTTGCGGTTTTTTACCACGATGGTGCCATTAACAATCACAGTGTCCACATCCGATGCGTGAGTACTGTAAACAAGTTCTGAAATCAGGTTTGTGTGGGGATAGAGGTGAGGTTTTTCAATATCTACAAGAATGACATCGGCCAACGCTCCCGCTGCGATAACGCCCAGTTCCCCTTCACGACCGATGGCCTTGGCTCCGTTTATCGTGGCCATCTGCAGGGCTGTGTAAGCGGGGATGGCACAGGGATCAAGTGTGCTTACCTTCTGTAGCAGTGATGCAGTCCGCATCTCTTCCCACATATCCAGGTCATTGTTGGATGACGCCCCGTCGGTACCTATAGATACATTGATTCCTGCATCGAGCATCTTTTTAACCGGTGCTATACCGGAGGCAAGTTTCATGTTGCTCTGAGGATTGTGGGCTACCGATACACCGTTTCCGGCAAGAATCTCGATGTCGTGGTCGGACATAACTACGCAGTGGGCTGCAAGTGTCCTGGTTCTGAACAGTCCTTCTTTCTCAAGATATTCTGTAGGACTCATGCCATGCTGAGCCATACTGTTGTCCTGCTCTGTCTGCGTCTCTGACAGATGGATGTGACTTCCGACGCCAAGCTCTTCGGATAGGCTTATGGATCGCTGGAGGTTCTTGCCGGAAAGGGTGTAGATGGAGTGCGGGCCCATCCACATTGTTACAAGTTCGCTTCCTTTAAATCTTTTCTGCACCTGACGCCAGTCGTTTTCAAAATGCTCCATCCTGAAATCCATCGGGCATGGGCTGACTACAGACCGTATACCAGCACTTTCGGCCGCCTGTGCTACGGCTTCCTCATAAGGGTACATATCTACAAAGGTGGTGGTTCCGCCCATAAGCATCTCCAGAATGCCAAGTCTGGCTCCGTCATATACTTCCTGATATCCCATTTTCCCTTCAATAGGCCAGATATGCTGCTCAAGCCATTCCATCAGCGGAACATCATCCGATACACCACGCAGCAGAGCCATGGCGACATGAGTGTGTGTGTTGATCAGACCGGGCATCACAATCTTGCCGGTCGCATCAATCCTGTCGGCATCGGGATGCTTCTCCAGGAATAGCTCCGCATCCTCGGGGGATCTGCTTACAAATGAAATCCTGTTTCCATCTATACCTGCGAAACCGGAGAAACAGATGTCGTCTCCATCCTCTACATTCATCGGGAGGATAATCCCGTTGCTTATAAGAATATCCATAGTCTCTTTTGTTTATTGCAAAAGTAGTGATTTGTGTATAAAAAAGTCCATCTTTAAGTTGAATAAAAACCAAGCGGATGTGGTTATTTGGACAAATGCTTCAAAACATGAATAATTTTAATCAGTTTATGCAAGTTTACCCGTTCTCCGGCATTTTAACAGCAAAAACTGTTATATCTTTGTATACGGGAATAATAACGCCAGCGATATTATGAAAAGGATTGAATTCAAATCATTGATTGTCCCTTTAGTTGCTGTTGCAGCAATGATGGTATCTTCATGTTCAAGAGAGGACAGGTTCAGTCAGTTGATATATAATGGTCAGGAGATATATACGGTCTTCAATGTATCCATAGCCCAGAACACCAAAACCAAAACAAAGACCAAGACAACGACCAAGGCGGATACTGATTCAAAGACTTCTTATGAGACCGAAGAGAAAAATGCATCGTTCCTTCCGGATGTGGCTTTCGGACTGGTTGGCGTGGATAAAGAGTCTCTGGGTGTTTTGGTCGACAACAAACCTGTTTATGAACAAAACGGGGTCAGGACTGCCAATATAATTGCGGACATAGGTGAGGATACTGTAATGTCGGTTAGCGCTTTCTATCCGTACGTAAAAAATGTCAGTTACCATAAGGATGGATCGTATGCCGTTTCTTTTACACCGGATGATGTGGTATTGGGACCATTGGCTTCAAATGCTGTTGACATGAGGTGCAATCAGGACTTTGAGACAGTCAGCATCAGATTCCATCACATCTCAAACAGCATAGGATTCAGGGTTTGCGACATAACCGATGACGAACAGTTGAGAGGATTGATGCATATCCGTAAGATTATCCTTCACGGTCTGCCTACTGAGGGAATGTATGTGGTTGACGGTGAAAACAGCCACTGGGTTCCGAACGCCAAACGCGAGTCAATAGTCTATTATGAAGGTGATGACCTGGTCAGTTACGGTGAAGATAATGAGTTGTTCGTGGCACAGAACCACCTGTCGGCTTCCAATACAGATTGCAACCGCCACTATCTTGTCCCCGAAGAACTTAAAGCCGGAAAACATTATGTGGAGGTGATTTTTGATGTTGACCCGTTTGACTATGACGGCACCCATTACCGTGGAGCTTCGGGCAAGAAACAGACAGTTCCGCTTTCAGGTGTCATTCCTGGTGACATCTTTGAACCGGGCCTTCAGTATACGTTTACCCTTGGAATCAATCTTGGGACAGTTTACAGACCGATAGAGTTTTCTGCCAATGTAGATGACTGGGAGATGAGATACAAAGCCAGAGTGCTTGATTTTGACAATGAATGACAGACAGGAACAGTTGTTTTGATTTTGATACCCTAATATACCTTATTGATAAGAATTAATACATATATGAGAAAGATTTGGAATTATGTACAGGAACTGAGATTCATGTATTGGAAACGCAGGATCGAAGGGAACTGGTATTTTCAGGACGTGGCATATTACCGTGATGCCAAGCGTATCCAGAAAAACACGACGGTGAACAAACGTAAGTGGAATCTGGTTATCAGTCCTAATTCATATGTCATGTATGGAGATGCCCCTCTAACCGTTGCTAACTTGGTAACGATGGAAGGTCATTACTCTCTCAAGCCGGATGGTAGCCTTACTTTCTGCCAGGAGATAGACGGAGGTGAAAAGATTACCAAGAAGGCGCGTATATGCAAGTTGACCGATAAGGAACTGGTATACTCATATGACAGGGACCAGTTCCCAAATCTTAACTATCTTAACGAACAGAAGCAGACTGCCCAGGCAGATAAGGTATACTATTCTTTCTTTAGATTATAGTTTAACAGGAGTTTTTAGAAAAGAGTGAGAAACGCGCCCCGAGTTGAATCCGGAGCGCGTTTCAGTTTTGTCTAAGGAGTGATATGGCGCTTATTTGATGTTCTTGCGCTCATACATCCATCCCTCCATCTTGCTTACGCCGGGCTCTGCGCCTGTGAACATCGTACCGGCCTCCTTGTCGCCCTTGAGCCACCACTTGAGCCATGCTGTAGCAACCTTTGCATAGTCACCGCCGTGAGGCTGCATGTAAGTACCTCCATGACCTATGCCGTCCAGACTACACAGGAATGCGGGCATGGTACCTGACATCTGCTTGAAGTCATCGTTACCGTTCTCCCAGGCGATATCGGTAGAACCGCCCAAAATCCAGATAACTGATTTCTGTTTCATCTTGGCAAGGCTGGCCTTGTCATCACCACCGTTGAAGAAACCGCTGTTCATGACCATGATGGTCTTGATGCGAGCGTCATCGGACATATGGAGAGCCTGAAGACCGCCGCAAGACATACCGGCAGCTGCGATATTGTCGATATCCAGTTTCTGGTAATAGGGACTGTTCTTGTCGGCATTCTGGGCGATGGCCCACTCAAGAGCCTGCTTCAGACCGGCAGGGTCACCCATAGACATGCCGCCGCCACCCATCTGGGGCATTCCGCCGCCCATACCGCCGGGCATTCCACCGCCCATACGTGGCATACCGCCACCTTGAGGACCGCCCTGGCCCTGAGGACGCTGACCTTGAGGAGCACCTTGGGGAGCACCTTGCGGACGCTGGCCACCCATGCCGCCGGGCATACCGCCACCGGGCATTCCACCGCCGGGGAATCCGCCTCCACCCATACGGGGTACATCACCGGTCTGACCGGGACGCGGAGCCTCCTGCTGCTGGTAGTTGCTGGGACCGATAGCAACAATCAGGAATCCCTGTGATGCCACCTCATTAAGGAAATTGATATGTCCGCTTGGTGAGTTGGCGCAGCCGCCGTTACCCCAAACCAGGACAGGCAGAAGGTTGCCCTTGCCGAATTTGCTGATGTCCTGAGGACGGAAAATGGTGTGAGTGGCAAGTGATGGTTCCTCCATCATGATTGCCTTGTAAGGACCGGTGCCGCCATCCTCTACTATTCGAGAGTTCTGTGCGGATGCCGGAGCAATTGCCAATGCGGCAACTGCAGCGATAATCAAACTTTTTCTCATAATTTTTGTTGATATAAGTAGGTTATTTGAATGTAAAAGTAGTGTTTTTTTTTAATTGATGCTATATTAACCATAAGGTAAATCACAAATAGGGGAATGTGTCATTCCAGCATGAAACTGACAAACCAGTCCAGGTCGGTTTCGCTTATTGAACACTCGTCAAAGGTGGAATTCAGGTATATGTAGGCCTGTTTCTGAAGACGTTTGTCGGGATCAGGTTCATCTACCGGAATTGTGGTGAAACCTCGACCGTAAAAACCGTAGCCGCCAGTGAGCACGTTTTTGGCACTACGTGTCTGGCCTGTGCCTTCGGATGAGAGCGATGTAAGCTCATAGTCCATGGCAATGTCACCGCTGCGAACTCCAAGCAAGGCCTCGATAATCATTGCTACAGCACCGGTACGGTCTGCTCCTGAACGGCAATGGAATGCGACATGGCGTCCCTTCTTGAGTTCCTGAATAATCCAATCTACATCCTTTACTACAGCAGGGTCATCAAACGGATTGTGAAGTGCTATATCGGTCATCACCTGACAATAGTCAGCTCCGGGAATCTTGGTAATCCCCAATGAGCGGGTATGAGTCATACACTGGTTGCCCCAGAGACCTTCGCCTGTAATGCCGCGAAGGTCCAGGTCAGCGTCTATTCCGATGAATTCGAGGGCATCGACAGATTCTTTATGAAGGGTGTATCGTGCAGGATCGCCGATCTGGCTCTGGGCAGACTCGTGAATCGGGTTGCGGCAGCGTGCTCCCGGACAGTTGTCACTGCAGTCACCGTTGTATTCACCATCTATGCTGCCTGTACGGAACAGTAATCCGTATCGGACCGTCTTACCGTCAAAAGTGCTCCATCCGCCTAAATCACGTGCATTGACACAGTCTCTTATTTCCAGCATACGTATCTGTCCTTCGGTCCTGAATTTTCCACTCAGAACTTTTCTGGAGCCTTTCTTGACAGTGTATGTATAATACCTCTGCGGAATCAGGTTGGTCATCCTGAAACTGTTGCCGTTAACCGTCTCAGCCAGGACTGTATTGCCTTTTTTCCTGCGGTTGCGGCTCTCTCTGAGAGTAACGGTATAAGTGTCATCGGCATTTCCTGCCCAACTGATTTCAAAGGATTCAGGCTTGTCAAAGGCAAATCTTGAAGGAAACTCCTCATTGTTTTCAAAGTAACTGTTTTCAGTGCCGAACCCGCTGTATGGACCGTGAGACATGAATTTGCGCACCACCTGATTCTCCAGGTTCACCACCTGGATCTTTTGTGCCGATGATATGTCCGCCATGCTCCAGAGCAGGACAGGCAGAATGAAAAGACGTTTTATCAGACGTCTGGGTATCCGGTTTATAACTGGAATTAATGCTGAAACATTTTTCATTGATATGGAATTGTCCTTGCCAATAATATGCGAATATAGAAATTTATGAAGTATGAGGATGTCTTACAGATGGATAATTATTACATTTGCCGAATAAACAACAAAAAATAATCATAAGATAATAAGGATATGGAAGAAGAGAAAAAACCGGTTGAACTGCCGGAAAACGCATACCGGGAACTTAAGGAGGGTGAAGAATACGAGCCTGTAATGAAACCGGGCAAGGTCTATCCCGAGGCTAACTTGTGGTCTGTAGGCTGGGGCCTGCTTATGGCTGTGCTCTTTTCGGCTGCTGCAGCCTATCTGGGGCTTAAGGTGGGTCAGGTGTTTGAGGCCGCCATACCGATAGCTATTATTGCGGTTGGTGTTTCATCGGTTGCCAAGCGCAAGGGAGCTCTGGGTGAGAACGTGATCATTCAGTCCATAGGCGCCTGCTCGGGCGTGATTGTGGCCGGTGCCATATTCACACTGCCGGCGCTTTATATCCTGCAGGCCAAGTACCCTGACATGACGGTAAACTTCATGCAGGTGTTCATCAGTTCATTGCTGGGCGGTGTACTGGGCATCCTGTTCCTGATACCCTTCCGTAAGTATTTTGTAAAGGATATGCACGGCAAGTATCCGTTCCCCGAGGCTACTGCCACTACTCAGGTCCTTATATCAGGCGAGAAGGGCGCAGGTCAGGCCAAGCCGCTGGTAATATCAGGTATAATAGGTGGTATTTATGATTTCATAGTCTCTACTTTCGGACTTTGGACAGAGACTTTTACTACACGAGTATGTGCGTGGGGATCGGCCTTGGCCACAAAAGCCAAGTTGCTGTTCAGCATAAATACCGGTGCGGCAGTGCTGGGATTAGGTTATATCGTGGGTCTTAAATACGCCTGCATAATAGCGGCCGGTTCGGCTGTTGTATGGTTCGTGATAGTTCCGGTATTGCCGCTTTTGGGCGATGCTTTCCTGCAGTCACTTAATCCTGCCGTGACGGATGCTGTCGCACAGATGGAACCTGAACAGATTTTCTCAAGCTACGCAGTCTTGCCGGACGTGAACTCAAGGGCGGCAAGGCCGGCTCCGGGGTGCAGGTGGAACGTACTCAACGTGACCTGCCAATGAAAATTGTTATCATTGGCATAATAGTGGCTCTTGTCGCTGTTTTCGCATTCTTCTATTTTGGCGTGATGGATTTCAACCTGCTGCATGCTGTGGTAGGTATTCTGGTAGTAGGTATAATAGCTTTCCTTTTCACTACTGTTGCAGCCAATGCTATCGCAATCGTCGGTACCAATCCTGTTTCCGGAATGACCCTGATGACATTGATTCTGGCATCGGTCATTATGGTTGCTGTCGGTCTTAAAGGCACTCCGGGAATCGTGTCGGCTCTAATCATGGGGGGCGTGGTCTGCACTGCACTCTCAATGGCGGGTGGTTTCATCACCGACCTTAAGATAGGTTACTGGCTGGGCTCAACACCGGCTGTTCAGCAGGGCTGGAAGTTCCTTGGTACTCTGGTTTCGGCCCTGACCGTAGGCGGCGTACTGATTATCCTGAACAAAACATACGGATTTGTAGGTGAGAACGCACTGGTGGCTCCGCAGGCTAACGCAATGGCTGCTGTAATTGACCCGCTTATGTCGGGTACAGGTGCTCCCTGGTGGCTTTATGCTGTGGGTGCAGTGATTGCGCTGATACTGAATTTCTGCAAGATTCCGGCTCTGGCATTCGCTTTGGGTATGTTCATCCCGTTCCAGCTCAATATTCCTCTTGTGGTAGGCGGATTCATCAACTGGTACGTTGGGACCCGTTCTATCGATCCGGCTGTAAATACAGCCCGTGTAGAGCATGGAACACTGCTTGCTTCCGGTTTCATTGCCGGTGGTGCGCTGATGGGTGTGGTAAGCGCTGCACTCAGATTTGCCGGCTTGGATCTGTTCATGGCCGATTCCTGGACTGGATCTCATATGGCCGAGTGGCTGTCACTGATCATGTACGCAGTACTGATATGGTACTTTGTACGCAGTGTTATGAAGCGTAAGAACGATTAGAATAGAGAGATTGCGTAGGCAATGTAGGCCATGAACAGGGTCGCACCTGCCAAGCGACCCAGACGCCCCTGAGGCTTCCAGGGTTGTGTATATAGCACAAGTGCGATCGCAAAGGCCAGCATAATGATAAAATCAGCACTGTATTGTGCGTACTCGAATGGAATGGGACTGATTGAACCCGATACACCGAGTACGCACAGTATGTTGAATATGTTGGAGCCAATGATATTGCCTATCGATATATCCATCTCTTTCTTGATGGCGGCGGCAACCGATGCGGCAAGTTCGGGCAGGCTTGTTCCGAGTGCCACAATTGTAAGACCAATAACTTTGTCGCTGACTCCCATTGATTTAGCCAGAACAGTTGCTCCGTCTACCATGAAATCCGCTCCCAAAGCCAGCATGGCGCAGGAGAGTATTACAAGCAGTATGGCAACAGGCACTGACATACTTTTGGCTTGAATATCAACATCGGAATCATTGTCAGACCTGGCAGTACGTCCTTTCCATATGGAGAGGGCGGTAAACAGGATTATGCCTGCAAACAATATAAGACCTTCAATTCTGGATATGCCGCAGTTGAGAGAGAATAGCAGCAGAAGCACCGATGAGAATATCATAATGAGGCCGTTCTTAAGGACCTTGCGGTTATCAGTCGGGATAGGACAGAGAATTGCCGTCAATCCCAATATAAGTCCGATGTTGGCAATATTGGAACCGAGCACGTTGCCCATTGCTATGCCTGAGTTCCCTTTGATAGCCGAAATCATACTGACAAGCAACTCCGGAGCCGATGTCCCGAAAGCCACGATAGTCATACCTATAACAAGTGGCGATATGCGGTATTTGCGTGCCAGAGCAACTCCGCCGTCAACGAGCCAGTCTCCGCCAAAGAAAAGCATTGCAAATCCTGCAAGCAATTTGATAACTGCCCAAAGAGTATCTGATAAAATCATACCGCAAAATTAGTATAAATAAGTGTGAAATATAACCCGTTTAGATACAAAAGGTCACTTTAATGGATAATAAGGTACGCTGGAATTCGTTATCTTTGCATTCCGTAAAATTGACGATATGAAAGCAGTTTCAGGGCATGTAGCCCAAATAATCGGCCCTGTGGTGGATGTGGCTTTTGAGACAGGTGATGACCTGCCCTCAATCCATGACGCGCTGGAGATAACCCGTGATGACGGCCGCAAACTTATAATTGAGGTTCAGCAGCATATTGGTGAGAACATGGTACGTTGTGTGGCTATGGATATCACCTCGGGTCTGCGTCGCGGCATGGAGGTGCGGGTTACCGGCAGTCCTATCACTATGCCTGTGGGCAAACAGATCAAGGGACGTATGATGAACGTGATCGGCGAGCCTATCGATGACCTCAAGCCGCTGGATAAGGAGGGCGCGTTCCCCATACACCGTCAGCCGCCCAAGTTTGAGGAGCTCTCCACCGTAGAGGAGGTGCTGTTTACCGGAATCAAGGTTATTGACCTGCTGGAGCCCTACTGCAAGGGCGGTAAGATTGGCCTCTTTGGCGGTGCCGGTGTGGGCAAGACGGTGCTCATCATGGAGCTCATAAACAATATCGCAAAGAAGAACAACGGATTCTCGGTATTTGCCGGAGTGGGAGAGCGTACCCGTGAGGGTAATGACCTGCTGCGCGAGATGATAGAATCCGGTGTTATAAAATATGGTGATGCCTTCAAGGAGAGCATGGCCAAGGGAGAGTGGGACCTGAGCAAGGTGGATTATGATGAGGTTGCCAAGTCACAGGCCACGCTTGTGTACGGTCAGATGAATGAGCCTCCCGGGGCACGTTCATCGGTCGCGCTTTCAGGTCTTACCGTTGCCGAGTCATTCCGTGACGGTGCCGGCAGCGACGGAGCTTACAGCGATATCCTGTTCTTTATCGATAACATATTCCGCTTTACTCAGGCAGGTAGTGAGGTATCGGCCCTTCTGGGACGTATGCCAAGTGCCGTAGGTTATCAGCCTACGCTGGCCAGTGAGATGGGTAAGATGCAGGAGCGAATCACATCGACCATACACGGATCAATCACTTCGGTACAGGCCGTATATGTTCCGGCCGATGACCTTACCGACCCGGCACCTGCCACCACGTTCTCGCACCTGGATGCAACCACCGTGCTGAGCCGTAAGATTGCCGAGCTGGGTATATATCCTGCTGTTGATCCGCTGGATTCTACATCACGTATCCTTGATCCCAATATCGTTGGCAAGGCACACTACGATACCGCTCAGCGCGTAAAGCAGATACTGCAGCGCTACAACGAACTCCAGGATATCATATCAATCCTTGGTATGGACGAGCTGTCCGATGAGGACAAGCTTACCGTGGCACGTGCACGCCGCGTACAGCGTTTCTTGTCACAGCCGTTCACCGTAGCCGAGCAGTTTACCGGAGTCAAGGGCACAATGGTAAGTATTGAGGATACCATCAAGGGATTCAACATGATTCTGGACGGTGAGGTGGATGACCTGCCCGAGCAGGTATTCCTTAATGTAGGTACAATTGAGGAGGCCATCGAGAAAGCCAAGAAACTTAAGGAAGAAATGAAGGGTTAACTGGTGCTTCGCACCGGCTGTTGGCTGTTAGCTATTGGCTGTTGGCTTTCATCCGGTGCGATAAAAAGAAGATTGAGAATGTTGAAACTAAGGATTATTTCTCCAGAGAAACTGGTGTTTGAGGGTGAGGTTAAGAAAGTCACTCTCCCTGGTACTTTGGGCAGTTTTACTGTTCTCGATAATCACGCTCCTATAATCTCCTCTCTGGAAAAAGGTTTGATAAAATATGAGAATGCGAACGGTTTGGTCGAGGTTGCGGTTAACTCCGGATTTGCCGAGGTTAAGGACAACATCCTCTCAATATGTGTTGAGATATAACGTTGGCGTTGGCTTTAGCGTTGGCTTTTAGCGGCGCTAAAAACCTAAAGTCAATTCGTACCGGATGGTAGCCAAAGCCAAGGCCATAGCTAAAGTAAAAAATGAAGAAACTGATAATTACATATCTGATAGCGTTGTCAGTGTTGACTATAGGCTCAGTACTGGCGTTGCGCATCGGTTGGCCGGATCAGTATCCGTCCCTGCTCTTCATCATTCCGCTGTTCTATGCGGTAATGCTTGGCGTTATGGTATTGCTAAAACGCTCAAACGAGAGAAAGGGCAAGGACCGAAGCATATTCTTCCTTACCTACAGAGTGGTAAAGATCCTGCTTGCCATTGTTCTGCTTGTGGTATATTTTACAGCTGTCGGAACTCAGTTGCTGTCGTTTGCAGTTGTATTCATGATATATTACCTGTGCCTGTCGGCTGTTGAGACGGTGCTGTTTATGAAAGGAGAGAAAAAGGGTTGAAAAAGATAATCGCCATATTGTCACTGATGTTTCTGATTGCGGTTCCGGCCATAGCACAGGAGACCGCACAGGATGAGACTGTCGATGTCAAGGGCATCATATTCGGCCATCTTAAGGATTCCTATCACTGGCATATAATTACAATAGGTAATAAGGAAATCAGTCTTCACCTGCCTGTGATACTGTACAGCAAGGTTACGGGCTGGCATTTCTTCTCGTCACGTCAACTTGAACATACAGGCAGTTATGAGGGCTTCCATATCACGAATGACGGTGCGCATGCAGGCAAACTGGTTGAGACGCTGCCCGACGGCACTGAACTCAAGCCGCTTGATCTGTCACTTACCAAGATAGCGCTGGCAGTGATAATAAACAGCCTGCTGCTCTGCGTGATAGTGATGTGTACGGCCCGCTGGTACAGGCGTCACAGCGCTACCGATCCGGCTCCGGGCGGTTTTGTGGGCCTTATGGAGTATGTGATTGCCATGATTGTGGATGATGTAATCAAGCCTTCGGTAGGCAAGGACTACAAACGGTATACGCCGTT
>CADCLI010000058.1 GCA_902802285.1 uncultured Bacteroidales bacterium | reverse complement strand
GGTGCCTACCAGACCCTCTATCTTGTCCAGCATGGCCAGGTTCTCTATGTAGAGGTTCTCCTGGAACTCCTCGGTCCAGCGCTGGTTCTTATCGCCGTGCAGGCCGTATCGGGCACCGCCTCCAAACTCGCTTACTATGACCGGTTTGTCATACGGGATTTCCCATACCATCTTGGGCGCGTCATTGACATCCCTGTACCAGCCGATGTACTGGTTGAACGATACCACATCTACGTACTCGTTCATGTTGTCCTGCAGGCGGTTCTTGTAGTTGGAGGCCGATGTCACCTCCATAGCCATAGATATGAGACGGGTGTCATCCAGGCTGCGTGCGGTTTTGGCCAGGCTGCTCAGGAACTTGTCACGCTCGGGGCTGTGGGGAGTCTCGTTGGCTACGCTCCAGATGATTACGTTGGCTCGGTTCTGGTCGCGGCGTATCATATCGGTAAGCTGACGCTCGGCGTTTGCGTAGGTATCGGGATTGGTCCAGGTTATTGTCCAATAGACCGGAATCTCGGACCAGACAAGTATGCCCATCTTTTCGGCCTCGCGTACCATATATTCGTTGTGGGGGTAGTGGGCCAGACGTACGTAGTTGCAGCCCAGCTCCCTGGCCCAGGAGAGCAGGGTGCGGGCATCGTCAACGCTGTTGGTGCGGCCTCCGCCGTTGGGCTTCTCGTCATGGATGCTTATGCCTTTCAGGAATATGGGCTTGCCGTTCAGCAGAAGCTGTTTGCCCTTGGTCTCGATGGTGCGGAAACCTATCCGGTCCTTGATGGTCTCATCGGCCAGTGTTATTTCCACATCGTAGAGTTTGGGGTTATCGGGTGACCAGAGCTGCAACTTTTTGGCCTTGAACTGTACCTGTGCGGTTCCGCTATCATCGGTCACAAGTTTTTTGGTAATCTTGAGCTCGGGGATACTCAGCGTTATTTGCCGGCCGGCCAGCTTCTCATTCAGATTGACGTTGAAACTTATCTGGTCCGGGGCCGATTTGTCCAGACTGAGTTTGTAGTTCTCAATATAGACGGGTGCCACATCGATGAGCAGTACGTCGCGTGTTATGCCGCCGTAGTTCCACCAGTCAAATATCTGGGTGGGCACATTCTCGGCCTTGCGCTTGTTGTCCACCTTGACAATCATAAAGTTATCGCCATCGGTAAGCAGGTCAGTAATGTCCATGTTGAAGGGGGTGAATCCGCCCACATGATAGCCTGCGCTCCTGCCGTTCACCCACACGCGGGCCTCGTAATTGACTGCGCCAAAGTAGAGTATAGTCCTGTGGCCATCGGCCTTACTGTGCCACTCAAACGAGCGCTTGAACCAGACGGTCCCCTCATAGAAGAACAGCTGCTCATTCTGGGTGTTCCAGTCGCCGGGTATGTTCATGACTGCGGCCTTGTCAAAGTCATATTCTATAAGGTCCTCGGGTCGCTGGGGCTTGGCGTTCCTGAAGAATCCCCATGCGGTGGGGTTCATGCGGTAATCATAGTAGCCCTCCTCCTGCACATCGATTATGTAATTCCACTCTCCGTTGAGCGATGTAACGTTACGTGCCCGGACGTTGGCCAGTTGCGGCACCTCTACAGCCGTTGCGTTGGCGGCTGCCAGGCAGATTGTCAGTAATGTGATAATTCCCTTTTTCATTTGAGCAAAGTTTTTTGCAAACATACAAATAATTGGTAAAATGATACAAAAGGGGACTGTCCCCTTTTGTACTATTTTGATGGGCGGTGGAGGGACATGAAGAGGACGGCGGCAAGGCAGAGGGTTATGCCGATGACCATGCGCGGGGTGATGGGCTCCAGGAAGAGCAGTGTGCCGATGAGTATGGCGGTTATGGGCTCAAACACTCCCAGGATAGCAGTCCGGGTGGGGCCGATGTGACGGGTGGCTATGGCAAGGGTGAGCAGGGAAATCATGGTGGGGAATATGGCCAGGCCGGTCAGGTTGATTACGGATTTCCACGAGTTTATACCATTCATGAATGATACATCGCTGGTGGGCTGGTAACAGATGAACAGCACGGTTCCAACGGTCAGAGCATAGAATGTTAGCGTGTGATTGGAAATGTGGCTGATGCGTGTGGAGCGGTTTACTATGACCAGATATAAAGCGTAACTCAGGGCCGATAGGGCTGCCAGAATCATTCCCCCTGCATGCAACGACAGCTTGCCGGACGGCAGGCTCAGAAGAATCACGCCTGCAAACGTTACGGCAATTGCAATCCAGGTCTGCCAGGTGGGGTAAGACTTGAGCACCACCATTATCAGCGCCACAAAAATGGGGTAGAGATAGACCAGAGTGGTGGCCAGCCCGGACGGAATGAACTTGTATGATTCAAACAGGAACAGACTGCTCAGGGAGAACAGCAGGCCTAGCACCACCAGCAGCCTGAACTCATTGGCCTTGACGCGGAAAGACTCACCTTTAAGTTTCATCCACACTGCCATAATGATTACCGATATCGCGTATCGGAAGAAAAGCATAGTGGGTATGGAGACACCATCGGCCAGCAACGGCTTGGCAAACAGCGGGTTCATTCCGTATGACACTCCGGTCGCTATTCCGGCTGCCAAACCAATCAGACTGTTACGCTCTTGTTTCATCGGGGTGCAAAGATACAACAGTTTTTGCCAAAGTGTCCCACAACGACCCCGCTCACAGCGCTTGTGGGGCGCATCGGTGTGTTACATACCCCCTGTATGAAGGTGTGTAACACAACGAGGGGCACCAGGAGGCTCACAGGGCAGATTAGCGTGGGACACTTTGGCGGATTTGGAAAGTTTCCCTAAGTTTGCGGTAAATAATATGTTTATGAGATGCATTCCGATATTGGCGATGGCTTTTGTGCTTACTGCATGTGCAGCACCGCGGCAGGGAGAGATGAAACTGCATTATGACAGGCCTGCCGCTTACTTTGAGGAGGCGCTGCCTATAGGGAACGGACGGCTGGGCGCGATGGTTTACGGCGGTACAGCCGCTGATAAGCTGTCATTGAACGATATAACCCTGTGGACCGGGGAGCCGGAAAGCAGGGCGGACCATGTGGATATGGAGTTGTATCCCGGTCTTACCCGATGGGGTGAGGCTGCCCGATACATTGACTCCATCCGTATGGCGCTTGATGCCGAGGATTACCGCAAGGCAGAGCGTCTGCAGCGCAAGGTCCAGGGGCATTACAGTGAGAATTACCAGCCGCTGGGTACGCTCACTATCCGCTATCCGGAGGCTGAGATATCGGAATACAACAGGGAACTGGACATATCGGAGGCAGTAGCCAGAGTCTCTTATCTTCGTGACGGAAAGAGTTTCAGCACGGAGTATTTTGCATCGGCTCCGGATTCTGTGATCGTGGTGAGGATCAAGAGCGCTCAACCTGTTGATGCAGAGCTGGTTATGGATTATCCTCATCCGCATGAGGCGGTTTATGAAGATGGCCGCATTACGGTTGATGGCTATGTGGCATACCATTCTTATCCCAACTATTTCCGGACCAGACATGAGCGATTCATGTACTCTCCGGACAGGGGAATACATTACCGCACCATACTGCTTGCGGAGTGTGACGGCCGGACTGAGACCGATGGTAAGTCACTGTCCCTTAAAGGAGTAAAGGAGGCGGTCATCAAGATAGTAAACTCCACATCGTTCAACGGTTTTGACCATGATCCGGTGAAAGAAGGGCTACCTTACCGTGAACTGGCCGATGCCAATGCGGTGCGTGTGTGTGGCAAAAACTTCGATGAAATCCGGAAAAATCATGTTGCTGACTACAAAAGTTTCTTTGACCGTCTGACAATAAACCTTGGCAAGACCGATCCCGGAATAAAGGCATTGCCTACCGATGAGCAACTCAAGCTCTACTCGGATGAGAATCAGGCCAATCCGGAGCTGGAGGCTCTTTATTTCCAGTATGGCAGGTATCTGCTCATATCATCGTCTCGAACACCCGGCGTTCCCGCCAATCTGCAGGGACTCTGGAACGAGAGCATGGAACCGCCCTGGAGCGGAAACTACACCATAAACATCAACCTGCAGGAAAACTACTGGCCGGCCGAGCCTGCAGCATTGCCCGAGATGCATGAGGTGATGCTGGACTATGTGAACAATATGTCCATATCGGGCATTGAAACGGCCCGTAATTACCTGGGTGTGGATAAGGGCTGGGCATCGGGCCACAACAGCGATATCTGGGCGACAGCCAATCCGGTTGGCTTAGGTTCAGGCGATCCCAACTGGGCAAACTGGTATATGTCCAGTCCGTGGCTGGCTACGCATATCTGGGAACATTATCTGTTTACCCGTGATCTGGAGCGCCTTAAGAAGGATTATTCTGCATTGAAAGGTGCTGCTGAATTCTGTATGGCCTGGCTGGTTGAGAAAGACGGAGAGCTGATAACATCGCCCTCTACATCGCCCGAGAACAAATACGTTACCGACAAGGGATTTCATGGCGCGACACTTTACGGCGGAACTGCTGATATAGCGATGATTCGCGAGTGCCTCATGGATGCACGGGCGGCATCACTTGAATTGTCGGAGCCAGATTTTGCCGAAAAATGTGATTCTTATATCGGCAGGCTGCGTCCTTATCATATAGGTGCTGACGGCCATCTTATGGAGTGGTACTATGACTGGGCCGATGAGGATCCGCAACACCGCCACCAGTCACATTTGTTCGGAGTATATCCGGGTCATCAGATAAGTGGAGGAGAATATGCCGATGCCGCACTCAAGTCTCTTGAAATAAAGGGGTTTGAGACTACCGGCTGGAGCTGCGGCTGGCGCATAAACCTCTATGCCCGACTCAGGGACGCCGACAACGCATACCGTATGTATAGGCGCCTGTTACGCTATATCAGCCCCGACAATTACCGCGGTCCCGATGCTCGCCGTGGCGGCGGCACTTACCCCAATCTGCTGGATGCCCATTCGCCGTTCCAGATAGACGGCAATTTTGGAGGCTGTGCCGGAGTGATGGAAATGCTGCTGCGCTCTGAGGAGCATCTGGTGGACCCATTGCCTGCGCTGCCTGCTGCCTGGCCCGACGGCTACATCCGCGGCATCCGCACCCGCACCGGCCAGACCGTTGACCTGGTCTGGAAGCACGGCAAGGTCAGAAAGCTTAAAGTAAAATGATACAAAAGGGGTCAGACCCCAATTGTATCATTTTGTGAGGTCCAGGAGGACGCGGCGGGAGTCGGCTAGGGTGGTGGCTATTAGGTAGCGGGGGCCTCCGTCACGAAGTTTGAGGCGGCGCTGGAGTGCAGGGGCAGTCTCGGGGAAGTTCCTTACGGAGAGGTTGGCCTGAGTTTTGACCAATGCAGACTGGGACCTTTTGTCAAAGGGGATGATTCCTACTAGTTGGAATGTGCGGCCGGGGAATGACTCCGGCTTTTGTTTGCTCCAGAAGAGGTGGGTGTCGGGGTGGAGCAGGGTGGTGCCTGTGCTGGCGGCGATGGTGCGGAACAGGGCGCTTTTCATGTAGGGGGCCGATGGCTCGCTGATGAATGTGCCGGGCTGCAACTGCTGAGGGTCTGCAATAGGCAGAGACAGGGCATTATCTGCGCTTTTGGCCGATGAAACCGCAATTTCCGGAGTTCCATTAGCTTTTATGTCCACTGCTGTGATAACAGGCTCTGCATCAACATCTCTTTGCATGAGCAATGTAATCTCCTTGCATTCTCCATCCAGTCCAATTATGAATACGTTACTTACGTTGTGTAGTTCGGTCAAAGCCTTACTTACATCAAGCATGGGGGACAGCTTGACCATCACGTTAGGAGCTATGCGCAGCAGGGCATCCTGCAGGGCTACGGTATCGGGTTGGCAGTCACTGATGGATACCAGTTTGCGGCCGGCATCGCCTCGACGGGCGGGATCCAGGTAGATAAGGTCAAGGCTGTCAGGGGTCAGGCTTGCAATATAATCCTCGGCTGTACCGCAACTTATCTTAATCTCCGGCCGTCCCAGAGCCTTGAAGTTTGCGCGGGCGCAGTCGCAGAGTTCGGCCGACATTTCATTGTAGTAAACCTTAGAGGCTGAACGGGAGATAAAGAAACAATCCACACCGAATCCACCGGTGATATCGGCCATTTTGAGGTTTTTCCCTAATAGTTGCTCTACTGCAGTCGCCTTGTATTGTGCTATATACTGTGATGTGCACTGCTCAAGCGATAGATGCTTGGGATAGACAATACCCTCTGAAGCAGCCCAGAGCGGCACTTTCAGGCGTGCTGCCTGCCACCCGGAAATCTGCGTCAGGGCATACTGCATATCCACTCCGTCCGGATGAGTGCCCAATGCCAAGGTGCGGACATCGGCCGAAAGATGTTCACGTATGAACTGATCAGTGAGGTTGTTTGCCATATTAAGTTCAAAATTAGAAAGTTTTTATTACTTTCACGCCACTAAACCAATTTGCATTATGAAGAAACTGTTTTTTGCTTTGGCCGGCATGCTGGCTCTTGTGGCATGCGGCACTCAGGACGGCGGCCCTATACTGACCATTGAGGGTGGACAGATACAGGGCGTTCCTACTGATATTAAGGGTGTTACCGTTTACCGCGGAATCCCGTTTGCAGCACCTCCTACGGGCCAGAACCGCTGGAAGGCTCCGCAGCCCGTTATTCCTTGGGAAGGAGTAAGACTGTGTGACAAATTCGGACATCCGCCATTCCAGGCAGCCCATTATCCCGGCGGCTACACAACTGAGTGGGGTTACGGCGATGAGGCTCCCTACAGCGAGGACTGCCTCTATCTTAACGTATGGACCAAGAAACCGGGTCAGACCGATGCCAAACTGCCTGTTGCCATCTGGATATTTGGTGGCGGCATGCGCGAGGGCTGGGGATCGGAGCCTGAGTTTGACGGTCAGGAGTGGGCTAACAAGGATGTTGTGCTGGTATCGTTCAACTACCGTGTAGGTCCGTTCGGATTCTTTGCACATCCTGAGCTTTCGGCCGAGGATCCCGAGCATGCAACCGGCAACTGGGGTACTCTGGACCAGATTGAGGCTATGAAATGGGTCAAGAAGAACATAGCCCAGTTTGGCGGTGACCCCGATAACGTGATGATTTTCGGACAGAGCGCCGGATCACGCAGCGTCAAGTTCCTGAGCGCATCACCCCTGACCAAGGGGCTGTTCAACAAGGCTGTTATAATGAGCGGAAGCGGACTGGTTAAGCCACGTCCCCAGACCGCAGCAGCACCTGCAGGTCGCGGAATGGGTATGGGAATGGGCATGGGTATGCCCCAGCAGGGTATGACCACACTGGCCGAGGCCGAGGCATCCACCAAGGAGGTATGTGACTGGGCCAACCTGACCACACTGCGTCAGCTGCGCGGTGCCAGCACCGAGACCATTTTCGCTCTGGGCGGACTCTACACCAACGTAACCGGAAAGCGCAGCGTTCTTACTGCATCACCCATATCACCTTATATAGACGGATATGTGCTGACCGAATCATTCGATGATGCCTGTCTGGACGGTTCGCTGGCTCAGGTTCCGTACCTTATTGGCTACACGCTGAACGATGCCGGCAACA
Organism: uncultured Bacteroidales bacterium; assembly: GCA_902802285.1. Classification (GTDB taxonomy): domain Bacteria; phylum Bacteroidota; class Bacteroidia; order Bacteroidales; family Bacteroidaceae; genus Colenecus. The sequence goes on along the minus strand of CADCLI010000058.1, from coordinate 1,776 downwards.
TGGGTACGCAGATTGTGGACTTCTGCCTTAACCGTGAGGAGATGGGCGGCAAGGCATACGCCTACCAGTTTGCACGTCCGCTGCCCGATGACGGCAACCACCCGGAGGTTACACAGCGCCTTAGAGGTGCTTTCCACTCATCGGACCTGTGGTTTGTGTTCAAGTCACTCAAGCACTGCTGGCGCCCCTGGACCCAGGGAGACTGGGATCTGTCGGAGAAGATGCTTACAGCCTGGTCAAACTTTGCAAAGTACGGTGATCCCTGCGGTCCCGACGGCGGTGACTGGAAACCGCTCACCAAAGACAACCAGCAGTTTATGATATTCAAGCTGGACGAGAATGATGTAGAGGCATCGGAGCTGGGTAATCCGCTTGCAAGATAAGATAAGGCAGATAAAAGCCCGATAACTGTAAAGATTAAAGACGGACTGGTCCTGTCCAGTCGGATGGGGATTTGCCGGTGATGTTCCTGAAGTTTCGGCGGAAGGATTCCTCGCTGGCAAATCCAGACATCTCGGCCACCTGGGCAATGGACAGTTTTCCGTCTTTTTCCATTATTGTCTTGGCGTACTCCACTCTGTAGGTATTGACGAACAGGGCGAATGACTTACCGCTGTGGGTGTTGATGCTTGTGGATACGTAAGTGCGGTTGCTGCCTATGGATTTGGCCAGGTCCACAACCGATAAGCCCGGCTGCAGGAACAACTTCTCTTTTTCCATTTTTTCCACAATGGTATTGAAAAGGGATGAGTCTTCAGCTACCTTGTCGGCAGGCACGATATCCTCCTTAAGTTCATTTTCCATCTGGAATGCCCCGAACCTGTATCGGAATCCTACGTATGCTATTGCATAGATAATGACCGAAAACAGTAAGGACGGTACGGCAAGTACTGTCTTGTCTATAAAGAAACGCTGGCCAAGAATACTCAATATCACTGTGCAGACGGTAGCAATAAGTTGCAGGGCGGCAAGAATGATGACTGGTCTTGCGCTCTTGCCCTCTACATCGGAATATGAGTCATATATACTGCGCTCAAAGGCAGTCAGCTTGAATATGCTTATTAGGCTAACCAGAATGGTCTGTGAAGGACGGATAATATTGATGAAAATATCCGGAACCTTAGGATTGAGCCCAAGGGTAGAAACAAAAATATATAATATCGCAGCTATCAGACCGGGAATGAACAGCAGGGCAATTGTGGTCTTGCCGGGATTGTCATTGTCTGTAATAGCCTTGATATACAGGTAATAAAGCGGGTAAACGGTAAGGGTAGTCCAAGAGTAGATTATTGTCCAGATATTATGATTGCAGTTTGCGGTGTCTGTATAATACATGGCGTGATACAGGAACAGGAGCATTGATGCCGACAGGAATAGACCAAGAATGCGCTGGGCCAGGTTGAGGTCCTTGTAACTGATTCCGGCATAGACTGTCCAGAACAGGCAGACCATAAACGGAAACATCGGAATAATAATATCTATAAACTCCATGATAGCGTGCAAAAATAATGATTTGTACGAAATGACCGATTTATTTTTGTTTTGAATGCTTATAATGCAACAAATAATCTCATCTTAGCAAAATGAATCAAACTATTCTAAAATGAAAAAGTTCCTGTTTTTTGCCATTGCTACAGCTATGCTGGGCTTGACATTCACATCATGTGAAAAAGAGAAAGATGATGATTCCAATAAAACCATCACACTTGACGGAAGGTGGGACGGCGTGCCAGAAGGTACGCAAGTGGGGATAGGTGAGCAACGCATTACTCTTAT
>CADCLI010000057.1 GCA_902802285.1 uncultured Bacteroidales bacterium | reverse complement strand
CCTCTACACACTTACCTTTCCCCAAAAAGGCAACAGACCATATTTTGAACTGACAGACCAGGGTATTCTGGCAACCGTAAACACACGCATCAGGTCAGATGAGTCCGATGCTTCCGCCACGCCCGCTCTCATCAGAGCTGAAGAGAAGACTCCCAACCCTCAGGATTATATGACCGAGGAGATCCTGATGGCAGGATCAAGCGCCAAAATGGCAGAACTGGTAGCCAAGGAGATATACAATATCCGTGAAAGCCGTAATTCCATAACCCGCGGACAAGCCGATTTCATACCTACTGACGGAGAGTCGCTCAAGTTCATGCTTGAGTCTCTCAATGAGCAGGAAGCGGCACTCCTTACCCTTTTCAGCGGAACTTCAGAGACCGAAGAGCACACATTCACTATAGATGTCACTCCCGATGCGCCGGTTACAAGACAGATACTGTTCCGTTTCTCCGGCAAACTGGGCGTGCTGCCTGTTGACAATCTGGCCGGAGAGCCTGTGTGGATTGATATAGCAGACAACAAGATGCTGGACAACTATACTACAGCAATAGGCAAAAACGGTTCAGGCAAGTCAGGAAAAAGCAAGAGTACGGCACAGTTCCTATATTACCGTATACCCGGACGCGCTACAATAAAAATATACAACAACCGGATCAGTCTCTACGAGAAAGAGATTCAGATAGCCCAGTTCGGCAATGTTGAAGTCATATCATCTTCGATAATGGGACGCAACGCCGATACCAAAATCACATTTGACACCGCAACTGGAGCAGTTCTCAGGATAAACGAATGACCTGTCCTTACTGATATAAAAGAATCCGGGCGGCTCCTTAATGGAACCGCCCGGTCTTTTATACGTTTAACCGCCTGCTACAGGAAACAGTAGCGCAGTATGAACAGGATTGCAAGAATCCACATCATGATGCTTATCTTGCTGAACTTGCCGCTCAGGGCGTTCAGTACAACGTAAGAGATAAGACCCAGCATGATACCATCAGAGATGCTGTATGCCAGAGGCATCACAACCATTGTAATATAGGCGGGAACGCACTCTGAGAAATCATCAAAGTCCACATCCTTGATTGATGACATCATCATTACACCCACCAGAATCAGAGCAGGAGCAGTTGCGGCTGACGGGATACCCAGGAATACGGGAGCAAAGAACAGTGCTATTGCAAAGCAGATTGCTACTGTAAATGAGGTAAGACCTGTACGTCCGCCGGAGGCAACACCTGATGCGCTCTCAACATAAGTGGTAGTTGTGCTTGTACCGAAAGCAGCGCCTGCAACGGTGGCGATTGCATCGGCCATCAGAACCTTCTTTACGCCGGGAATGGTACCGTCGGGATTGATGGCATTGGCCTTCTTTGATACGCCGATAACGGTTCCGATTGTGTCAAACATATCAATGAACAGGAATGTGAACACAACGATCAGCATATCGATTGAGAAGATGTTATGCCACTCAAACTTGCAGAAGATAGGTGCAATTGAAGGCACTGAACTTACTACACCGTCAAACTTGGTGATACCGAAAGGTATACCGATTATAGCGGTAATGATGATACCTATAAGGATTGATCCGGGCACCTTAAGTATCATCATCACGGATGTGATGACCAGACCTATCAGAGCCAGCAGTGCTGGACCGCTTGTAATGGTACCAAGGGTTATGATTGTACCTCCGTCATCAACAATTATACCGGCATTTACCATGCCGATGAAAGCAATGAACAGACCTATACCGGCACTCACTGCGCTCTTCATTGCAGCCGGGATGGCATCGATGATAGCCTCACGGATGTTGGTTGCGGTAAGGATGATGAATATGATACCCTCAATCAGCACGGCGGTCAATGCAAACTGCCAGCTGTATCCCATGGTAAGGCATACAGTATAGACAAAGAATGCGTTTAGACCCAATCCGGGAGCAAGTGCATACGGCTTCTTGGCATAAAGAGCCATCACCAATGTACCTACTATTGCAGCCAGAGCGGTTGCTGTAAAAACAGCCCCCTTAGGCATACCCATACCCTCCAGCGCTCCGAAAATATCGGGGTTTACTGCAAGGATATATGCCATTGTCAGGAATGTGGTTATACCTGCCATAATCTCAGTCTTGACATTATGCTTGGCAGGATCAAAACCTAAGACTTTAAGGAATGACATAATATTATATATTAAGAAATATGTATCCTTTCAGACAATTAGAAATCCCACTTGGCACCGAGGCAAGGATTGCACATGAATCCCTGGTTACCGGCAAAGTTGTTACTCAACTCAACCTCACAACCTACATTGAAGTTGGGGCAGTTGAAAAGTGAACCTACGTTGTACCAAAGCTGAGGCTCTGATATGAATGTAAGTGAATTCTGTCTCTTGTCCTTGTCAGCATATGGACCATCCTCACCCCATACATCGGCAAAGCCTGAGAACTTGAGACCCTCTACGCCAAAGAGGTTCTGCATACCCCAAACAAATGTGAACTGCAGTGGCAGGTGGCTCTCTGAACCCTTGAAGGTCTTGTACATCAGCTCAAATGTGAATGTATTTGAGAAATCATCGTTGTGCAGGAAATATTCAGCACCGAACAACCAGTTGCGGTAGCCGAATCCGACACCTGCATTGAACTCGATGTGTGCGCTCAGGGCACCCAGATCAGAATCCTGCCAGAAATTGAGGGCACGTGCAATCTCAAAATAGCTTCCAAAAGCCCTTGCACCATAGAAATCCTTGTTTGGCTTAACTCCCAAAGCGTTTTTCTCATCACGCTCTCTCTGGGTGAAATAGTCATAGTCAACAAAGAAGAATGTGCTACCCCAATCATCGCCCTTGAACATCTCAAGTGTTGAAGTAACGTGCTTACGATCCTCACCGAAATCGTAGAATACCTGTAAATTGGTCTGTGCAAAAGCACCAACTGCAAGCAGGCTGAATCCTGCAAAAGCTACAAATTTTTTCATATCAAAATGTTTAGTTGATAAGTTATAAAATATATGATAATTAATGATATTTATCCGTTGTATTTGGGATCGTCATGCAGAGGCTTGCGGAACTCCTCGGGCAGATCCTTACCCTCAGCCTCAGCGCGCTTACCGCTGGCATAGTCACTCGTAAAGTGGAAGTCGTTACCGGGGAGAACAGCATTCAGAATGATACCAACCAGAGCGGCAACTGCCAGACCTGACAGTGAAACCTTACCGAAAGTAATGCTGCCGGGACCGTAGTTGATACCGATGGCCAATACCAGGATAAGGGCAGCGATAAGCACGTTACGGTTGTTGGTAAAGTCAACCTTGTTCTCAACCAGGTTACGTACACCCACGGCAGATATCATGCCGTAAAGTACCAGTGACACGCCACCTACGGTTGCTGTAGGCATTGCATAGATAAGCGCTGCGAACTTGGGGCAGAATGAGAATATGATTGCCAGGCAGGCTGCAATGCGTACTACCTTGGGGTCAAATACCCTGGTCAGGTTAAGTACACCTGTATTCTCACCGTATGTAGTATTGGCGGGAGCGCCAAACAGGGCGGCCAGAGCCGTAGCGGCACCGTCACCCATCAGAGTGCGGTGCAGACCGGGATCGGCTATGAAGTTGCGCTCACAGGTTGAAGATATGGCGCATACATCACCTATATGCTCAATCATTGTGGCGAATGCAATGGGAACGATTGCGATTATTGCGGTCCACATGAATGACCAATCAGGGTTCTTGAATACTGCAAACGCCGTATTCTCCATCTGGAAAGGCATTCCGAACCATGCGGCCTCCTTAAGGTTAGTCCAGTCAACCTGACCGAAGCATGCTGCCACAACGTATGAGCCGATAACACCCAGGATGATGGGAATGATCTTTATCATACCCTTACCGAAAATGTTGCATACCACGATGATGGCAATGGCAAGCAGTGCAATCCACCAGTTGGCCTGGCAGTTGTTGATGGCGCTTGATGACAGGATAAGGCCGATGGAGATGATGATCGGACCTGTAACCACAGGGGGAAAGAACCTCATTGTACGGCGCACACCGTAGAATTTAAACAGGGCGGCCAATACGAAATAGAGCAAGCCGGCGCAGAAAACGCCAATGCAAGCGTAAGTAAGGGCAACGCTCTCTGTCATGCCAAGCTCAACGCCGAAACTCTTGACTGCCGCATATCCGCCCAGAAAGGCGAATGATGAGCCGAGGAATGCCGGAACCTTGAATTTAGTGAACAAGTGGAAAATAAGTGTACCGATACCTGCAAAAAGCAGTGTTGCTGACACTGACAGGCCTGTCAGAATCGGAACAAGTACCGTAGCACCAAACATAGCGAACATGTGCTGGAAACCCAATACCAGCATCTTTCCGCTTCCCAGTGTACTGGCATCATAAATGCCTTCCTGCTTTAAATCCATGATTATTAACTGTTTTGGTTATAAATTGTTTATTTTTGTTTTAACGTGTTAGCAAAAATAATTTTGCGTGCCTTATTGAAAAAGAAAATAACACGCTTTTTTGGCAATTGTTGATAACTTTAGGAAAACGGTTGAAAACCTTATTATAATTTTGTAAACGGAGTTATGGATTAAGGGATGAGAATACACTTTCAAATAGAATACATCACTCGCTGGGGAGAGAATCTCTATCTCTGTCTCAACATGGCCGACGGGACCCAGCAATGTATGGAGATGAACAACAACGGTTCCGGTACCTGGTTCACGGATTTTGATCTGGACGATGATGAGGCTTCGGCCGGAGATATCACATACAGCTATATGGTTCAGACCGACGGCGCCATAACCCGCAGGGAGGAGGGCTCGCTGCACTCCATCCCCTATACAAGAGCCAAGCGGTTGGTTCTATCTGACCGTTGGAAAGACTGGCAGGGCAGCGAGATGGAACAGCGCACCGTAGCCATACCATACGTGCGTCATAACAACCGTCCCCGCTGGAAAGGGGCCGGAACTGCAATCCCGGTATTCTCACTCAGGTCTGAGAGGGATTTCGGAATAGGCCAGTTTACGGATCTTAAACTGATGGTTGACTGGGCTGCATCAACAGGTCAGAGCGTCATCCAAACCCTTCCTGTCAACGACACGACAATGACAGGAACATGGCGGGACTCATATCCTTACAGCGCGAACTCATCCTTTGCCTTGAATCCGATATATATTGACCTGGAGCTGATAGGAACTCCAAATGACAGGATATTTCTAAAAAGAGCCCACCAGGAACGCAAGGAACTCAACTCCCTGCAAGCCATAGATTACGAAAGGGTATTCAGGCTCAAGAGCGAGTACCTGGACCGTCTTTATGCCGAGCTCGGTGACCAGTGCATGAAAAGCAAGGATTACAAGGCTTTCTTCAACGCCAACCGCAGTTGGCTGGAGCCCTATGCGCTCTACTGTTACCTGCGGGACAAATACGGCACTGCCGATTTTAACATGTGGAAGGAAGCCCGATACTCACCTGGCCTGCTCAAGAAGTACTGTATTCCCGGCAATGATCGTTACCGGGAGATTTGCAAGCATTATTTCATTCAATACCATCTGGATAAGCAGTTGTCGGACGTAAAGAAATATGCCAACAGAAAGGGCATTCTGCTCAAAGGTGACATACCGATAGGAGTCAACCGCCACAGTTCTGACGTATGGATTCACCCGGAACTGTTCCACACGGACTGTCAGGCCGGTGCTCCGCCCGATGCATTCGCTACTGATGGCCAGAAATGGGGAATGCCCACATACAACTGGCAGAATATGGCACGTGACGGCTACTCATGGTTTGTAGCCAGGTTCCGCAAAATGGCGGATTACTTTGACGCTTACCGCATAGACCACCTGTTGGGATTTTTCAGGATTTGGGAGATTCCTCTGCAATACCACAGCGGACTGATGGGACGATTCAATCCCGCCCTTACATACACTCCGCAGGAGATGTGGGACAAGGGATTTCCGTTCAACCCGGCGCTTCATGCAATTCCACCTTCAGGAACCCCCGAAACCAACGTCCTGTTTCTTGAGGACACACACCGTCCGGGCACGTATCATCCACGCATCAACGCCTTTGATACCGATGTATTCAAACAACTTCCGGCCAATGAGCAGGCCGCATTCCGCCAACTGCATGACGATTTCTACTACAACCGTAACAATACTTTCTGGTTCGAATCGGCAATGTCCAAACTTCCGTCCCTGATTGACGCCACCGATATGCTGGTTTGCGGCGAGGATCTGGGTATGATTCCGTCTTGCGTACCCGATGTAATGGACCGCCTGCGCATCCTGTCACTTGAGGTCCAGCGCATGCCCAAGAATATGGGCGTAAGCGTATCGGACCCAGCCACCTACCCCTACATGTCAGTCTGCACTACTTCGACGCATGACATGAGTGTACTGCGCACCTGGATAGAGCAAGAGATGGAGCCCAACCATGTGATAACTGCAAAGATGGCCACCACAGCCGCCTGCACCAGCGTAATCTCCGCACACCTTGCATCTCCATCCATACTGGCCATCTTCCCGCTGCAGGACTGGCTCTCCATGAGTACTCAACTGCGCGCCAAAGATCCATCCTCGGAACGCATCAACGTACCTGCCGATCCAGACAACTACTGGCGATACCGGATGCACCTTACAATAGAGAAATTACTCAAAGCCCGCAAATTCAACGACGAAATACATCAGATGCTCTACCTATCCGGCAGGTAATTACCAAACGAGCAGAACTTTTTGGGGTATCGGTATAAATCTTTCCATTTGCAGAAGCAGAACTATCGGTTTAGGGAGCATTAGTGAAGTGGCGTAAAGCGTAGGCCCCTGGAAGATCCCGTTAAGAACGGCGCCTCGTTCAACGACCGTTAAGCCCCGTAGGGGATTACAAAGGGAGGCGTTCGCCGTTTAGGGTCTGGAGGGGGCCGGAGTAGCCATGGAACGTTGTCTCCCTAAACCGATAGTTCTGCGGTGTTTCAGATACTGATACCCCAAAAAGTTCTCCCCCGTTTGCGATATTTTTATTAAATTCGCGGGCTGAAAATATACTGTTATGTTTGAAAACCTATCAGAAAGACTTGAAAGGTCACTTAAGATACTGAAGGGTGAAGGAAAAATCACCGAGGTTAATGTTGCCGAAACCCTAAAGGACGTACGCAAGGCCCTGCTTGATGCCGATGTCAACTACAAGGTAGCCAAGCAGTTCACCGACACCGTCAAGGAGAAGGCCCTGGGCATGAACGTGCTCACATCGGTACGCCCCGGTCAACTGATGGTCAAGGTAGTACACGATGAGTTGGCAACCCTGATGGGAGGCCAGGCCGTGGATATCGACATAAAGGGACATCCCGCCGTAATCCTCATGGCCGGCCTGCAAGGTTCAGGTAAGACCACTTTCAGCGCCAAGTTGGCAAACCTGCTCAAGACCAAGAGAGCCAAGAAGCCCCTGCTGGCAGCCTGCGACGTTTACCGTCCCGCAGCCATTGACCAGTTGAAGGTCCTGGGTGAGCAGATTGGCGTGACCGTTTATACAGAGCCAGGTAACAACAAGCCCGTAGAGATTGCACAAAATGCCATAAAGGAGGCACGTGCCAAGGGCTTTGACGTGGTCATCATCGATACCGCAGGCCGTCTGGCCATAGACGAGATGATGATGCAGGAGATAACCGCCATCAAGGAGGCCGTATCACCCAACGAGATACTCTTTGTTGTAGATTCCATGACCGGTCAGGATGCCGTCAATACCGCCCGTGAATTCAACGAGCGTCTGGACTTCAGCGGTGTAATCCTGACAAAACTTGACGGTGACACCCGCGGTGGTGCCGCCCTCTCCATACGCACAGTAGTAGACAAGCCCATCAAGTTTGTGGGTACCGGCGAGAAGATGGATGCATTCGATGTATTCCATCCCGAACGCATGGCCGACCGCATTCTTGGCATGGGCGATATAGTATCGTTCGTGGAGCGCGCCCAGGAGCAGTTTGACGCCGAGCAGGCCAAGCGACTCCAGAAAAAGATGGGTAAAGGTAAGTTTGACTACAACGATTTCCTGGAGCAGATTGGTCAGATCAAGAAGATGGGCAATGTAAAGGACCTGATGGGTATGATTCCCGGTGTAGGCAAGGCCCTCAAGGACATCGACATCAGCGATGACGCATTCAAGGGCATTGAGTCCATGATCTACTCTATGACCCCTGCCGAGCGCGCCAACCCGGAGTTGCTTGACAAGAGCCAGTCACGCCGCAACCGCATAGCCAAGGGCAGCGGTCAGCCCATCCAGGAGGTAAGCCGTATGATAAAGCAGTTTGAGCAGACCCGCAAGATGATGAAGAACGTGGCCGGCGCAAAGCTGCCCAACCTGGGTTCAATGATGAGAAGATAATAATTAACAACCTCGAATTACACGAATTAAAAGAATTGTTTTGGGGCCAGGCAAAGATGTTTTTAAGCGACTGCCAATTCGCGAAATTCGTATAATTCGTGGTTAAATAAAAAAAATAATGACATTAATAGACGGAAAGGCAGTAGCCGAACAGGTTAAGCAGGAGATTGCAGCCCAGGTGGCCGCAATGGTAGAGAGAGGAGAGAAACGTCCCCATCTGGCAGCCATTCTGGTAGGTCATGACGGTGGCTCTGAGACATATGTTGCAGCCAAGGTAAAGGCCTGCGAGGTGTGCGGATTCAAGTCAACCCTTATCCGTTTTGAGAGTGACATAACAGAGGAAATCCTCCTCGACAAAGTTGCCGAGCTCAACAATGACCCTGATGTGGACGGATTCATAGTCCAGCTGCCGCTGCCCAAGCATATCAATGAGCAGCATGTAATAGAGGCCATTGATTACCGCAAGGATGTGGACGGATTCCATCCCATCAACGTAGGCCGCATGAGCATCGGTCTGCCATGCTTCATATCGGCCACGCCCAACGGCATCATGGAACTGCTTAAGCGCTACAACATCGAGACCCGCGGCAAGAAAGCCGTGGTACTGGGCCGCAGCAACATAGTGGGCAAGCCCATGGCCAGCCTGCTGATGCAGAAATCCAACCCGGGTGACTGCACCGTGACCGTCTGCCACAGTCACACCGCAAACATCAAGGAGGAGTGCCTCCAGGCCGATATCATAGTAGCCGCCCTTGGCCAGCCCGGTTTTGTCAAGGCCGATATGGTCAAGGAGGGTGCCGTAATCATAGACGTAGGTACCACCCGTGTACCCGATGCCACAAAGAAGAGCGGATTCCGTCTGTGCGGTGATGTCCAGTTTGACGAGGTTGCCCCCAAGTGCAGTTTCATCACTCCCGTTCCCGGCGGCGTTGGTCCCATGACCATCTGCTCGCTTATGAAGAACACCCTGCTTGCAGGTCAGAAGTGCATTTACGATTAATCCGTGACCAGATCTGCCATATTCATCGGGATATGGCTGGTTTGCACGTTATGCGCATCGGCCCAGAACCCTGACAGTATCTCCCTCTA
>CADCLI010000056.1 GCA_902802285.1 uncultured Bacteroidales bacterium | reverse complement strand
CATAAAGAAAAAACATACATCTCTTTCCATTTTGGAATTTACAGAATCTGATAATGCCTTCCACAGTGCTTTATATGCACTTGCCAACAGGCGTGGAGTATGGCAGTCCATCTGCTCTCTGAATCAGCACTATCAGCGTTTCAGAACACTGCTGGTTCAATATAACTCTGACCCGATGGAATCTTTATATGAACAGCATGTTGAGAGCCAGGGCAATCATGATGTTGATTGCCTGATATTCGGCCTTAAGTGAGAGCAGGGTGGTGAAAGAACCGGCTCCTACAATAAGCGGAAAAACCAGGGGTACAAATGACGAAACCTCTTTCGGTCCGGCATCATATTTGAATATGGTAATGTCAAAAGTCATTTCAAAGCCGATGGCCAGGATAATGATGGAGCCGGCTACGGCGAATGACTCGATATCAACGCCGAACAGAGACAGCACACCGTCACCCAGAAAATAGATTATGGTCAGCATAATCCATGAGATAAGGGTTACCTTGAGTGCCGGCACCTTACCTGTCTTATGCTGAAGGTCAATGATTATCGGTATTGAACCTGTTATATCCAATATTGCGAACAGGACTACGAAAGCCCCTGCTATCTCCTTGATGTTTATAGCCATTACAAGACCTGTTGTTAATTTTTAGGATGAAATACCGGACGGATAGGGAGTCCCAGGTAACGTTCTCTTGAACCTATCACATGATTGTCTACATCAGTATGTTCCAGTTCCAGAACGGAGGCAGTTGTAGGTATATATTTCTGGTTCAAGTCATCATAATACATTTCGGAAGACCAGAGATATGCACGTTCGTCCTTAAACCTTAACTTGCCGTTGTCACTCATTCCTGATACTGCAATAAAGATACTGTTACCCTCAAATCCTTTCTTGACGCTGGTAAACAGGAAGCCCTCAACACCGTTGAGCTTACACCATTTGATCTTGCAGTTCCTTGGTGCCAGCAATTCCAGAAAATCATCAACATTGGGAACCTGCCATCCTTCTCCCAGAATGGCGTTGGCGGCATCATCGGAGATATCTAGAACGGTCTTGTCGTCAACGAGTCCATTCTCCTCATTGTCGTTGTACTTTGTTATGGATAATCTGTCACCATCGGCCCATTTGTATTCCACCCATTTGAACATGGTCTTTGGGGTGGTCTCGGCCCATGCAAAGAAAGATCCTGTCTTTTCAGGGCTGGTGGCGCCTAAATTGCATTTGGCCCAGAGATTACCCGAAACAAGACCCAGATCAACAACCTCATAATCTTTTCCGTCGGCACCTTGTATTACCTGAATGCCTTTATTGACGTCACTCATTGAGATGGCATCCTTATCTTCTTTTTCACATCCGGTCAGAACCATTGCAGACAGGGCGATGAACATACCGGTTAGAGTAAACAGACTTTTATTCATATTGATCATTACTTATGTTCAGTTTGCAAATTTAAGAAAAAAACATATCGGTTATTCATCTGATATACATATCAGTCATTTATTTGACAGCGACATACATACGGCATACGCCGAACATGAAACTGCGGGTATCCGCTTTGCTGTATCCGGCTTTGAGAATCATTGGTATGAACTCTTCCGGAAGCGGGAACTTTAGTATGGAATCAGGCAGATAGGTATATGCTCCCGAATTGCCGGTCATAGCGGTGCCTATCTTGGGCAGGATCTTGAGCGAATAGAATTTATACAGGCTGAAAATGAACCTGTTCTTGGGGTAGGAGAGTTCCAGGATTACCAGTTTGCCGCCTGGCTTGAGTACACGTCTCATCTCCTCAAGGCCTTTCATCAGATTCTCAAAATTCCTTACGCCGAAAGCCACGCATACACGGTCAAATGAATTGTCTCCGAAACGAAGGTTTTCTGCATCGCCTGTTTCCAGGTCTATCGGCATGCCTTTGCATTTGGCTCTGCCTACCTCCAGCATACCATCAGAGAGGTCAATGCCTGTAATGTGTGAGCCTGGAGCGGATTTCTTTGATACGGCTATGGCAAAATCGGCAGTGCCGGTAGCTACATCAAGGACCTTGATGGGCTGACGGGTGTCGGCTATAACACGTACGGCTTTGCGACGCCATGAACGGTCTGCACCGAATGATGAGATATGGTTGAAACGGTCATATTTGACGGCTATATCATCAAAAAGTTCGCGGATACCTTCTTTTTTGGGCATGTTTTTATTGTAAAATGTTACCTGTCCCTGCAAGCAGGGCGAATATGAAAGTCGAAATAACAAGCATCGGGAGCATCGGATCCAATTCACGTCCGGAATGTTTCCATACTCCGGTCAGATGTTTTATGTAGAGTGGCAGGGTCAATATATACAGATATGGCAGCCAACCTTGAGTAAAAATGGCGGTATATGTAACCATAATACACCATCCTCCGATGACAAGTATCGTATGATATATCTTGGCCTTCCGCTCACCCAGTTTGAGCGGTACTGTGATGCGCGTGCCGGCATCCGATTTCATGTCACGGATATTGTTCACGTTCAGCACGCCTACGCTGAACAGGCCTATGGCGGCACCGGGAAGGAGTGTGCTGTAATCTATCATGTGTGAACAGACAAAATAACCTCCGGCAACAGGAACAAGTCCGAAGAATATGAATACGAATATATCGCCCAGACCACGGTATCCGTAAGGCTTGTTTCCGAGCGTGTAGTGCATGGCGGCCCAGATTGCAGCTGCTCCAAGCACAACAAGGCTTTCGGATTCAATGCATAGGATTGTCCTGAATGATGCCCGTATCATTCCAAGTCCCAGAATGCAGCATACCAGTACCATTATCCTGATGCATGAACGCATCTCATCCTCCGTGAGACCACCTCCTTCGATGCCATATTTGGGCCCCTCACGACCTGTACCGTCCACGCCGCTCAACCAGTCACCCAGCTCATTTGACATATTGGAAAGAATCTGGAGTGATATTGTGGTCAGTACGGTGAGTAAAATGACATTCCAGGGTACTCTGTGCTCAGCGCAAGCCAGCATAATACCCAGAACAATCCCCGCCGTAGAAAGGGGGAGAGTCCTTAATCTCATGGAACGTATTACAGCTTTTAAAGTCATGAACTTATTATAAGTGCAGCAAAGTTACAAAAAATATAAGGAAAGGTCCGTCCAGGTACCTCCAAAGCAAAAATCCAGCCCTTGGGACTGGATTTTTACTCTGGAGGTACCTGGCGGACTCGAACCGCCGTACTCGGTTTTGCAGACCGATACCTAGCCGCTCGGTCAAGGTACCATTTGCTTTTGCGGTTGCAAAGGTAATGGATTTTTTGATACCTCCTTATAATATGTCTGTTTTTATTTCTAAAAACTTAACTGAAAACAATAACACCGTTTTGTGCCGAAGCCGTAACGGGTTTGTTGCGGTCTACATCTCCTGACAGAATCATGGTAGACAGTCTGTTCAGCAGCAAGGTCTGCAAAGCACGCTTTACCGGACGGGCTCCGAACTCCGGATCATATCCGGCGCCTGAAATCAGGTCTATTGCAGAATCATCGATCGTGAGGTTGATTCCGCTCTCGGCAAGCATGCGGCATACACCTTGTGCCTGGAGCTTTACAATCTGACGTATCTCTGACTCTCGCAACGGCATGAATACCACTGTCTCATCTATACGGTTCAGGAACTCCGGACGGATGGTCTGCTTAAGCATGTCAAGCAGATGCTTCCTGGTCTCGTCCAGCCACTGACGGCGGCTCTCGTCGGTAGAACCCACCTGTGCCGAACGTTCACGTATGTAGTCGCTGCCCAGATTGCTGGTCATTATAATAATGGTGTTCTTGAAATTGACCGTACGACCCTTGTTGTCGGTCAGACGGCCGTCATCAAGTACCTGCAGCAGGATGTTGAACACGTCGGGGTGAGCTTTCTCAATCTCATCGAACAGTACAACGGAGTAGGGCTTACGCCTTACGGCCTCTGTCAGCTGTCCGCCTTCATCATATCCTACGTATCCGGGAGGGGCTCCTATAAGACGGGTCACCGAGAATTTCTCCTGATACTCACTCATATCGATACGGGTCATCAGTTTCTCATCATTGAACAGATACTCAGCCAGTGCCTTGGCAAGTTCGGTCTTACCTACGCCTGTGGTACCCAGGAATATGAAACTGCCTATAGGACGTTTGGGGTCCTGCAGCCCGGCACGGCTTCGGCGTACAGCGTTTGCTACGGCGCTGATGGCCTCTTCCTGACCTACAACACGCTTGTGCAACTCATCTTCAAGGTGCAGCAGTTTCTCGCGCTCGCTTTCCAGCATACGGTTTACAGGTATGCCGGTCCAGCGGGATACCACCTCGGCTATATCATCGGCTGTAACCTCCTCCTTAACAAGGGCACTGTCGCCCTGCTTGGAATGGAGTTCCTCCTGTATGCGGGCAATATCGGCCTCCAGCTCCTTGAGTTTGCCGTAACGGATTTCGGCCACACGGCCGTAGTTGCCGTCACGCTCGGCGTTATCGGCCTCTATCTTGAGTTGCTCTATATGCTGCTTGTCCTGCTGGATCTTACTTACAAGTGCTTTCTCGGATTCCCATTTCTCACGGACAGCTTTTTCCTGTTTCTGCAGGTCATCAATCTCTGCATTGAGCTGCTTGAGTTTTACAGTATCGTTCTCACGCTTGATGGCGGCACGCTCTATCTCCAGTTGCTTGAGGCGGCGGGTTATCTCATCCAGCTCTTCCGGTACCGAGTTGCGCTCCATACGGAGTTTGGCGGCTGCCTCATCCATAAGGTCAATGGCCTTATCTGGCAGGAAACGCTCTGTTATGTAACGGTTGGAGAGTTCTACTGCGGCAATCACGGCCTCATCCATGATACGCACCTTGTGGTGGTTCTCATAGCGCTCCTTAAGGCCACGCAGAATGGAGATTGAACTCTGCACATCGGGCTCATCCACCATAACGGTCTGGAAACGGCGTTCCAATGCCTTGTCCTTCTCAAAGTATTTCTGATACTCGTTCAGGGTGGTGGCACCTATGGCACGCAGGTCTCCACGGGCCAGGGCAGGCTTAAGTATGTTGGCGGCATCCATTGCGCCTTCGCCTGCTCCGGCACCCACCAGGGTGTGAATCTCATCTATAAAGAGGATGAAATTGCCATCGGACTGTATAACCTCGTTTATTACGCCTTTGAGACGCTCCTCAAATTCACCCTTGTACTTGGCTCCGGCTACAAGTGCGCCCATGTCAAGTGAATAGACTGTCTTTGATTTAAGGTTCTCAGGGACGTCACCGCGTACTATACGCTGTGCCAGGCCCTCAATTATAGCGGTCTTACCGGTTCCAGGCTCACCTATCAGGATAGGGTTGTTCTTGGTTCGGCGGCTCAGAATCTGCAGGACCCGCCTTATCTCCTCATCACGGCCTATCACCGGATCGAGTTTTCCCTGACGTGCCCGCTCATTCAGGTTGATGGCGAACTGCTCCAGGTTTTGCGGTTTGTTCTGATTGTATTCCATAGTCTTGTGTATTTTGTTTCTGCGGTATACTACGCAACAAACAAGCCATGGATGGTTTCATGACAAATTGTCCGAATAAAAACAAAAGCGCTGACAGATTGACAATCAGCGCTTTAGGGTCTTGAATGTGCGGCTTATCGGAGCCTCTGCTTAACTATCTCATACATAAGCACTCCGGCTGCAACGGAGACATTGAGAGACTCTATCTTGCCAAGGATTGGGATGCGTGCCCATTCGTCACACAATGCCAGATGCTCCTGCGGAATACCCTTGTCTTCGGCTCCCATTATGAGGCATACGGGACCGGTGTAATCACCTTTAGTATAATCCTTATCGCCCTTCTCTGTGGCTCCTACGATGCGGATACCGCTGTTCTTAAGGAACCTTATCGCCTGACTTATGTTATTCTCCCTGCAGACGGGTAGGGTATGGAGTGCGCCGGCCGATGTCTTGATGGCATCGGCATTCACGCTGACGCTGTTTCTTGACGGAAGTATTATGGCATCCACACCGGCGCATTCGGCAGTACGTGCTATTGCACCGAAGTTGCGCACATCTGTTACGCCGTCCAGCAGCACAAAGAAAGGATCCTTGCCCTCTTCAAAGAGTAGAGGGACTAAGTCCTCAACATGCTGGTATGTTATCTGGGTGGTGAATGCTATCACTCCCTGATGGTTCTTGCGGGTAATGCGGTTGAGACGCTCCAGAGGTACTCTCTGAACAGGGATGTCCAACCCTTTTATGGCAGCGAACAGCTCCCTTGAAAGGTCGCCCTGCATATCCTTCTTGATAAGCAGGCGGTCAATCTCCTTTCCGGCCTCTACGGCCTCTATCACGGCACGGATGCCGAATATCATCTCATCTTCCATTGTTGTCAATTAATGCTTTTGCGTTGTCAAGGGCAGCCTGGGTGAGGGTTGAACCGCTCATCATTCCGGCTATCTCACGTATGCGGTCATCGCCTTCAAGTACGGCAATCCGGGTATGCGTGGCTTCATGATCATCAGTCTTGAACACCTTGTAGTGGGTCTGTCCGAGAGCGGCTATCTGCGGCAGATGGGTTATGGCCAGCACCTGGCGGTTGCCGTCGGACATCTGTTTCATCAGCATAGCCATACGCTCGGCCACGGCACCCGATACGCCTGTGTCAATCTCATCAAATATGATTGTTGGCAGAGCGCGTGCGCCGGCCATGAGTGACTTGATGCAGAGCATTACGCGGGCTATCTCACCGCCCGATGCCACCTGCGATATATCCTGCATTGGAACCGATCTGTTGGCCGAGAACATGAACCTGAGGTCATCATGTCCCGTACGGTCAAAACCGGCAGCAGGCTGTATGTCAATGCCGAACTGGACATTGGGGATACCCAGCGGAACAAGCAGTTCCTTTATATCCTTTATTATGGTGTCTGATGCATTCCTTCTGGTCCTGGTTAGTTGGGCAGCCGTTTTCTCCATCTCTATACGAGCGCTTTCTGTCTGCTTGGTAAGCTGCTCAATGTCAAACTCATATGAGCCTGTGCGGTCCAGACGGACTCGGATACTTTCGGCCAGTTCCAGAAGCTGGGCAATATTCTCTTTCTTGTGCTTTTTAAGCAGCGAATAGATAAGGTCCAGACGCTCGTTTACCTGCTCCAGGCGGGCGGGGTCAAAGTTAATATTCTCCTGGGCATCATCTGTGGTATCGGCAATGTCCTTGAGTTCAATAAGGCAACTCTCCAGACGTTCGGCAAGTTCATGTGCCTGAGGGTAGTTCTTCTGTGCTGAGCGCAATGACTGAAGCGCCATGCGGAGTCTCTGAATGCAACCATCCTCATCGCCCGACATTATCTGAGATGCACCGAAAAGCTCCTGCTTGATCTCTTCGGCATGGTCCAGGATATCGGCTTCCTTTTCAAGCTCCTCCTGCTCACCGTCTGTCAGCCTGGCGCTGTCCAGACCTTCCAGCTGGAACTCCAGATACTCACGGTCGGTGTTATCGGACTCAAATTCAGCCTTGAGGCGCGCCAGCCTGGTCGTGAGTTCTGACCAATGGTCATAGCTCTGCTCGTATGCGGTTCTGGCAGCGCCGTTTGAGGCTATGGTATCCACAACATCCAGCTGGAAGGACTGAGTGCCCAGAGCCAGGTTCTGGTGTTGTGAGTGAATGTCTATCAGACGGCAACCCAGGTCACGCAATTGGGTGAGTGTAACGGGAGTGTCGTTTATGAATGCGCGGCTCTTGCCCGATGAGGAGAGTTCACGGCGCATTATGGTTTCTTCAGGGTCATAATCCAGATTGTTGTCCCGGAAAAACAGATCCAGGCCATATCCGGTAATCCTGAAACAGCCCTCAATTGTACATTTGTCTGCGCCCTGTCGAATGGCTTTTGAGTCGGCACGCCCCCCCAAGAGCAGATTCATGGCACCCAGAATTATTGATTTACCGGCACCGGTCTCGCCGGTCATTACAGAGAAACCGTCCCTGAAATCTATGTCCAGACGGTCTATCAGCACGTAGTTTCTAATGTGTACTTCCTTTAGCATCAGTCAGTCTTTATGGTATTCCAATCATTGCTTAGCGAAGGGTTAATCTGGCTAAGCAGATCCTTGACCTGCTGTTTCTCCTTGTTTATCCCTGCGCTGTATATGTTTATCAGTTCGTTTTTCTTAATCTCGGTGAACAGTGTAGGCAGTGAGGATGTGCTCTTGGCTTGCTTGGCCTGCTTGAGTAAATCCAGACTCTCAGTAATGGTGGCACGTCCGCGGTCGGCGTTAGTCGACATATCGTCAAGACCCTGACGGTGATATTTGTACTGAAGTTGCCTGAAGGCGGACATCGTACCGTTCATGTAATCATTTATCAGAGTATAACGGTTGGAATTCGAATCGAAAGAACGCCATCCTCCACCTAGGGACTGGGCGCCTGCTGCAATATTCTCGACCTGGCGAAGTATGTCTGTCCCGCCGTTTGGTGACATGGTGTCAAAATCAAGTCCGATTATAAGCAGGCTGTAATATGCCAGGATGGCAGTCAGATTGTTGTCGGGAATAATGCCCGGCGAATATTCAATCCGATCCTGTTCGGTGTAGTTGAACTCAACCTCTGTGTCACGGTAATTGAAAACAGTGGTATTATAGGTTGAGCCGAATACCGGACGGCTGCTCTGTACCGTCAGTTCGCAAGTCATCTTACCGCTCTCTCTGTCATACTTGTTTACCGTGAGATTGAAGTTGCATTGGATGCGCTCATTGGCGGCAAAATGGTATTCGGTCCATACCTGATGGGTAAGGAACTCCCTGACGGCATTCTCCAACGAACTGAATACATCCTTGTCTGTGCCTTGAATCTTTGAGGTGTTGATGGCAAGGGTGGGACTCAGTTCCTGGGCCTGTGCACGGAACGGCATCAGCAGGAACGCAATGCAGAACAGCAGACCGGCAAGTTTGCTTATGATTGCTTTGGCCACATCCTTCTTGGACTGCAGGGGCAGCTTATCGCTACCTTTACGGTCTATCAGCGTAACCTTGTTGGTGTCATATCCGAATCCTGCGCCCTCATCACGCAGTGAGTTCAACACTATGAAATCCAGATTCTTGCGCTCCAGCTTGTCCTGGGCGTTGCTGAACTCATCATTGGTCTCAAGCGCAAAACCCACCATACGCTGGTCGGGGCGCTTGATTGCTCCCAGTGATGCGGCAATATCCGGATTGGGCTTAAGCGTGAGCGTAATCTCTCCCTTGCGCTTTATCTTGGTGTCCGATGTCACTGCGGGTGTAAAATCAGCCACAGCGGCGCAAAGAATCGCCGCATCGGACTCAGGGAAATGCTTCATTGCAGCCTCATACATCTGCTGGGCGGAAGTTACATCGATCCTGTTTATTCCGGGATGAACGGTCTTGAGATTTACCGGACCGGCAATAAGTGTTACGTCGGCACCGCGCGCGGCACACTCCTCGGCCAGCGCGAATCCCATCTTGCCGGTAGAGTAGTTGCCAATGAAACGTACGGGGTCTATGGCCTCATAGGTGGGACCGGTTTTGAAAGTTGAGCCTGCTTTGAAAAGAACTCCTCAAGAGCGGTTACAATTACCTCGGGCTCCTGCATGCGGCCTTTGCCTACCAGTTGGCTGGCCAGTTCACCGCTGGCGGGCTCAATGAAAATGTTGCCTATGGATGTAAGAGTCTCTATGTTACGCTGTGTAACGGGGTGGCTGTACATATCCAGATCCATTGCGGGAGCAATGAATACCGGTGCCTTCATTGAGAAGTAGGTGGTAATAAGCAGATTATCTGCAACTCCGCTGGCCATCTTACCCAGCGTTGCTGCGGTACAGGGGGCAATCAGCATGGCATCGGCCCACTGGCCCAGGTCCACGTGGCTGTTCCAAGAACCGTCTCGGCGGTCAAAGAACTCGCTTACCACGGGCTTGCGGGTAAGGGTAGAGAGTGTGAGTGGAGTTATGAACTCCTTTGCGGAGGGTGTCATGACCACCTGGATCTCAGCTCCCTTTTTGATGAGGAGACGTACCAGAAAGGCGGCCTTATAGGCTGCTATGCTTCCGGTCACTCCCAGGACAATATGTTTACCGTTCAGAACTTCCATTATCTGGATTGCAGTTTTATTCTTGTAAGTACCTGCTTGGTGTTGAGCGCAAAATCTCCCTGCAGTATCCATGAGTAGTATCCGGGATCACGGCGGAACACCTCAATTACAGGCATATCCTTGTATTTTCCAAAATTGAATACCTCCTGGCCTTTGTCATTCAGGACTATACGGCCGGCAAAATCCACGTTGCGTGTGAACGATGAGAACTCCGAGAGCCAACCCATATCGTTCTTAAGGTCATCGGGATAGCGGTCCAGCTGGGCCATCAGTACCTCATAGGTGGCGCGGGTATCGCCGTCGGCGCTGTGGGCATCGGTCAGGTCCTTGCCGCAGTAGAATTTGTAGGCTGCCGTAAGGGTGCGCTGCTCCATCTTGTGGAATATGACCTGTACATCGATAAAACGGTGACGGCTCAGGTCAATATCCACGCCTGCGCGCAGAAACTCTTCGGCCAGCAGCGGAACGTCAAAACGGTTGGAGTTGAAACCTGCTATGTCACTGCCCTCAAAGTCACGGGCAATTTCCTTGGCAATCTCCTTGAATGTGGGGCAGTCCTTTACATCGTCATCGGTAATGCCGTGAACGGCGGTTGACTGCTCAGGGATATGCATCTCGGGGTTTACGCGGCGGGTGTGCATATCCTCGTTGCCGTTTGGTGAGACCTTGAGATAAGAGATCTCCACTATGCGGTCCTGTACAGTGTTGGTGCCTGTGGTCTCCAGGTCAAAGAACACTACCGGTTTGTCAAGATTCAGTTTCATCAGTCGTTCAGAACCATTGGCATGAGCAACATGAGCAGATTCTCACCCTCGGCCTGCTCGGTGGGAACAATCACGCCGGCGCGTGAGGGATCGGCAAGCTGGATGGTTATCTCCTGGCTGGGTATGTTGTTAAGTATGTCTATCAGGAAGGCTGCCTTGAAACCTATGCTCATGGGTACACCCTCATACTGGCATACAAGGCTCTCCTTGGACGATGTTGAGAAATCTATGTCCTGAGCCGAAATGTCCACCTTATCCTTGTCAATGCGCAGTTTGATAAGACCGCTGCTGGCTGGTGAGAATACCGATACACGACGCAATGCGGTAACCAGAGTCTGACGGTCCATAACAAGACGATGAGGGTTGTTCTGCGGGATAACAGATCCGTAGTTGGGGTAACGGCCGTCAATGAGGCGGCAAACCATGCGGAATTCAGGCAGTGAGAAACGTGCTATGCGGCTGTCAAATTCAATTGTTATCTCCTCGGCCTCCTTTCCTATAAGTGAGCGGAATAGTGATGCCGGCTTTTTGGGCAGTATGAATGATGACTTGCCGTCGGCCTTTACGTTGCTGTTGCGGTTGCAGACCAGCTTGTGGCCGTCGGATGCTACGAATGTGGCACCCTCCTCATTTATATCAAAGTAGATACCGTTCATTACGGGACGCAGCTCGTCATCGGCAGTAGCGAAAATGGTGCGTGCCAGTCCGTCCGATACTATCTGGGCTGACAGGGTGAGCGATACGGCATCCTCCTTGAGAACTGCCGGAGTGGGGTACTCGTCGGCGTTCTGGCCCACCAGCTGGTACTCACCGTTCTGGTATTTCACAGTTACTTCATAGCTGCTGTCGTTTACGATAAACTTGAGGGGCTGCTCGGGAATCTCCTTAAGAGCGTCCAGAAGGGTCTTGGCAGGCAGTGCAATCTGGCCGTCATTATCGGACTCAACTATATCGACAACGGTTTCCAGTGTGGTGTCGTTATCGGCAGCGGTTACGGTCAGTTTTCCGCCTTCTATGCGGAATAGGAAATCCTCAAGAATAGGGTAGATAGCCTTAGGGTTGATTACGCGGCTTATTGCCTGCAGACGGCTTGAAAGGGCCTGGCTTGATACTGTGAAATTCATATATTTACTGTTTTTGTTTTTGCTGTTTATGCCCGTCTAAAGGTGGGACGGGTTGATTCATACAAAGGTAATGAAAAGTAATGGTAAGTGGAAAGTTTTTACTGGTAAAAAAGAGAATAAAAATGTGGAAACAAAATCCGGCATATTCTTATTTGTGAGGGAAAATAGTTGTAAATTCGCGGAAACAATTTCAAACACATTCAGAATAATGGATATTACAGGTAAAATTATCGCAGTCCTTGAGCCCCGTTCAGGTGTGGCCAAGTCATCAGGCAATCCGTGGAAAATTCAGGAGTACGTATTGGAGACTATCGGCGAGCAGTATCCCAAGAAGATGATGTTCAGCATCTTCGGTGAGGACAAGATTCAGCAGGCCGCCATCAATATAGGTGATGAGGTAGTGGTCAGTTTCGATATCAACGCCCGTGAGTTCAACGGCCGCTGGTACAACGATATCCGTGCATGGCGCGTAAGCCACGACGTAAACGGCGCGGCCCCCGCAGCCCAGCAGCCCTATGCTCCCGCCGCCGCAGCTCCCGCTGCCGCCCCGGATCCCTTCGCACCATCCAATGAAAAGGACGATTTACCGTTCTGATAAGGATTCCATCTGCACCCAGTAAAACTAAACCCCGACAGCAAAGCGTTGTCGGGGTTTAGTTTTACCCGGCCGGAGGCCGACAGAGTGGAGCGGGATCATATCCCGCGGAACGGGTTTGGGGCGTCGCCGCCCCAAACTAAAAAAATGTCGTGTACCTGATACGCAGATAAGTCTCCACCCAACGACTTTTGAGGCCGGAGGCCAAAAAAGTCAATAATAACCGAGCGGCTTTAGCCGCGAGAATCACGAATTCATGCTGGCCAGGAACTCTGCGTTGTCTTGAGTGTTCTCAAGTCGGTCCTTGACGAACTCCATGGCCTCGATGGGATTCATGTCACTAAGATACTTGCGCAGTATCCACATGCGGTCCAGAGTGGTCTGGTCAAGCAGCAAATCGTCGCGGCGTGTGCTTGATGCAACGATATTTACAGCCGGGAAGATACGCTTGTTGCTCAGGTTGCGGTCCAGCTGGAGCTCCATGTT
>CADCLI010000055.1 GCA_902802285.1 uncultured Bacteroidales bacterium | reverse complement strand
TCGTGAGGCTGAGCGCAGAGCCATAGTGAATGTTGAGACCGGCCTTGTAGAGAGGTTCCGCGAGAGTGCAGGCAGCATCAACCTGCAGGCAAAGGAGCTCCGGGCGCTGGTCACAAAAATGAACAGAATCCCAAAATCGCTTGACATCACAGAGACCGTAATCAAAGAGTGCATCCGGGTAATCAAGGCTATCGCCGTGTGGTGCACCATGTTATTCCTCATTATATACATGTCGGGATGCGCCTCCATGACCAAGGCCCAGCTGAAACGTGTCAACTCCCTTGCTGTGGTCTCAGATTCGACAGTAACCGGTCCCGGCAGCATACTCCGCGTGCTCAACGATGTGAACATGGAACGCGGCCTCATATACGCCGCATCACTCAACACCGCCCAGGCCCGCATACAGGAACTCAACGGACTGGCCGATGCCCGGACCCAGTTCTCCCTTCTGGCCGATAAGTCCGATGTGTGCATTAACATTCTGGAGAGTTACATCCGCGCACTGAAGTCAATAAGCAGTGAATCGCGCTGGAAACAGAACGGCACCGAACTGCGCGGGATAGGCCGCAACATGGACTCGCTGGCCATAGCTTACAACAAACTTGACTGGGGTACGCTTTATGAGCCCGGTATAGCCAAGCAGATAGGCAGAACCAGCGGATACCTGGCAGAGCAGTACGGCAAACGCCGTCAGCGCCGTATGGTCCGGTCATTCCTGGAACACGGCGACAAACTGGTGGATGACTGCGTCAAGTCTTTGACCGGGACCCTGAAATCGGACGATTTCAAATCCGTCATAGAGAATGAGCGCACCGGACTTGAAAACAATTACCGTGCCTACCTGAACATGACATCCCTGAACGGAACCGCCCCACTTCCCGATTTTGACCGCACGTATCTGGAATGCCGCCTCAGAATAGATCAGGCAGAGAGTATGCGCCGCCAGTGCATCAACATGCTTCAGGCGTTTGGCCGCGCCCACAACGCACTGCGCAGGGAGATGTATAACCGCCGCACCTACAGCGAGTTTACCGATGAACTGTTTGAGCTCAACCGTCAGGTACTTGCCCTGGCTGAACTCCTGGAAAAATAAAAAGCAAAAAATAGCCTTCCGGATGACAATATGTTGAAATGTTGTTTACCTTTGCGCTCAATATGAAAGAAATCAACGCATACTTCTATTACTTTTGGTTTACCAGACAATAGCCGGGTAATTTGTTGTATGCATATAAATAAGGAATAACAGAGAGCCCGGATCGATGATTCGGGCTCTTTTTTGATACGTAAACAAACATATAAAACTATGATAGCAGTACTTAAAGCGGGAGTCTCCGAGACTCAGAAGAAAAACCTTATCAACTGGATCAAAGGCCAGGGAGTAGACGTACATATCAGTGAAGGACAGTTCCAGACTGTAATAGGTCTGATAGGTGATACCAGCAAGATTGACCCCGACCTGCTGAGCGGACTTGACATCATAGAGTCTGTCACCCGTATAAGCGAGCCGTTCAAATGCGCCAACCGCCGTTTCCATCCGGCCGATACCATCGTTGAGATTGGTCAGGGTGAAAATAAGGTAAAGATTGGCGGCGGCAACTTTGCCATGATAGCCGGCCCCTGCTCGGTGGAGTCCGAAGAGCAGATTACCCAGATTGCACAGGCCGTCAAGGCATCGGGCGCAAAACTTCTGCGCGGTGGCGCATTCAAGCCCCGCACCAGCCCGTATGATTTTCAGGGAATGGGTGCCGATGGTCTGGAGCTGCTGCGTAAGGCACGCAAGGCAACCGGTCTGCCCATAGTAACCGAGATAATGAGCGAGAAACATCTGGACCTTTTTGAAGATGTAGACCTTATCCAGGTTGGTGCCCGCAACATGCAGAACTTTGAGCTGCTCAAGACCCTGGGCCGCACCCGCAAGCCCATCCTCCTGAAGCGCGGACTGTCAAGCACCATCAAGGAGTGGCTCATGAGCGCCGAGTACATCATGGCCGGCGGTAATGAGAACATAATCCTGTGCGAACGCGGCATACGCAGTTACGATACATACACCCGCAACGTACTGGACCTGAGCGCCATACCCGTAGTAAAGGAGCTCTCACACCTGCCTATCATAGTTGACCCCAGCCACGCTACAGGCAAGTCACGCCTGGTTCCGTCAATGAGTCTGGCAGCAGTCGCTGCCGGTGCTGACGGTCTTATAATAGAGGTTCATAACGATCCCGCCAACGCCCTGTGCGACGGTGCGCAGTCTCTCACACCCGGTCAGTTTGACGAAGTAGCAAAGAAGGTCTACGCCCTGAAGCAGATCATCTAAAGCCAAAGCCAACGCCAAAGCCAAAGTAAAAAAACAGTATTTTTGTAACTCAATACAAACCCCAATGACAGTAGCAGTTGTAGGATTAGGTCTGATAGGCGGATCGCTGGCCAAGGCTTACAAGGAGGCCGGCTGGACGGTCTACGGTTATGACCTTAACGAGTCGGTAAGTTGCTTTGCACAGCTTGAAGGCACTCTCGATTCCATCCTGGACAGCGTGAACATAAAGGAATGTGACCTCATACACATAGCCGTCACACCCGATGCCGCCTGCAATTGGATCAATCAGCATGCATCGGAAATAGCCAAGAACACCATGGTGATCGATGACTGCGGAACCAAGCGCAAGATTGTGGAGTGCGGAATGAAAGCCGCCGCCAGTTACGGATTCACCTACGCCGGCGGACACCCCATGGCAGGAACGCACCTGTCGGGCTACAAGAACTCACGCGCCACCATGTTCCAGAACGCATCCATGATAATCACCCCGCCCACACACGATGACATACAGCTTCTGGACAGGATAAAACACCTGCTGGAGCCTATGCTGCTCAAACGCGTGGTATTCACCACCCCCGATCAGCATGACAGCATGATTGCATTCACATCACAACTGGCCCATGTGGTATCAAACGCCTACATCAAGAGCCCGTCGGCCCAGCAGCACAAAGGATACAGCGCAGGCAGTTTCCGTGACCTCACGCGCGTGGCCTGGCTCAACGAGAATATGTGGACAGAGCTGTTCCTTGAGAACAAGGACAACCTGCTGCGCGAGATACATACCCTGATTGACAACCTCACCCAGTACGCAAGTGCCATGGAGGCCGATGACGCCCGGACACTCTGCGCACTGCTGCGTGACGGACGCATAGCAAAGGAACTCTCAGAAAAGAACTGATATGGAAAAGATTACCGTACACGCCTCTGGCACATACGACATTCTTATTGACAAAGGTTGTCTGAGTGGCATAGGCCAAGCGCTCCGTGAGCACTTCCGTCCCTGCACCATTGCCATTCTGAGCGATGACAAGGTATTCCCCCTGTACGGCAAGGCCGTAACCGATTCACTCCAGGCTGCCGGTTTCAGGACCGTAGCCCACGTAATCCCCAACGGCGAGCAGAGCAAGACCCTTGATAACGTGACAGCGTTCATTGACTGCATGGTCAAGGCACAGGTTACACGTACTGACATGGTGCTGGCGCTTGGCGGCGGCGTTGTTGGCGATATGGCCGGATTTGCAGCCGCAATCTACCTGCGCGGCATCCCGTACATTCAGGTGCCAACCACCCTGCTGGCGGCTGTGGATTCATCGGTTGGCGGCAAGACGGCGGTCGATATCAGCGCCGGCAAGAATCTGGTAGGCGCATTTCACCAGCCCGCTCTGGTCTATCTGGACACCGAGAATCTGAAGACCCTTGACCCGTCAGTTCTGCGTGACGGCTTTGCCGAAGTTATCAAATACGGTATCATACTGGACTGCAAGTTGTTTGACACAGTTGCAAAGCCAAACAGTTTTGACCTCAAGGAGGTGATTGCACGCTGCATTGAGATCAAGCGCGACGTAGTTGAGCAGGACGAGTTCGATAAAGGCCTTCGTGGTCTCCTGAACTTCGGCCACACATTCGGTCACGCCATAGAGAAACTGAGCGGATTCACCATAACCCACGGAAGCGCCGTAGCCCGCGGAATGATAATCGCCGCAAAGGTGGCCCGGGTTTACGGCTTCACTGATTATACGGAAGTAATAACCAAAGTAGTAAAGGATTACGGTTTTGAGACCGGATGTCCTTTCAAGGCCGATAAACTCTACAGCGTTATTCTTTCTGATAAGAAACGCAGCGGAGCCGACATTACACTTGTGCTACCCAAGGAGATTGGCGCATGCACTCTGGAGAAAATGCCTGCCGGGCAGGTTCTTGAACTGATGAAAAAAGCCGGATTATGATTCTACAGGTATCGGGAGCAGTATCAGGAAACGTGCAGGTGCCGCCTTCTAAATCGGTAGCCCACCGCATGCTCATCTGCGCAGCGCTCTCTGACACGCCCTGCACTATTGTATGCCAGAGCGTGAACCGCGATATGGAGGCAACCATGAACTGCCTTAACGCCCTGGGCGCAGACATAACCTACACTGACGGAAAGTTCAGCGTCCAGCCCATCCGTCAAGTCAATAAAGGCGCGACTTTGGACTGCGGCGAGAGCGGATCAACCCTTAGGTTCCTGCTCCCCGTAGCCGCCGCACTGGGAGCCGATGCCACATTCATCGGTCAGGGGCGTCTGCCCGAGCGTCCGCTCTCCCCTCTTTACGAGGAGATGACCGCTCACGGCGTAAAGATGTCACCTAACGGCCATATGCCGCTTAAGTGCAGTGGTAACCTGCCCGCCGGACTCTACACCATTGACGGAGGCGTATCGTCACAGTTCATCTCCGGTCTGCTCATGGCACTGCCGCTTACCGGAATCCAGAGCAAGATTGTGGTTACCGGCAGACAGGAGAGCGCATCATACATAGGACTTACCCTGAATGCTTTGAAGCAGTTCGGAATTGACATACAGGTTGTCACTGACGGTTACGGCATTCCCGGCGCACAGGAGTTCACCACCCCGGCTACACAGGTGGCAGTCGAGGGCGACTGGTCGGCCGCTGCATTCTGGCTGACAGCTGGCGTGGCAGGCGGCAAGCCCGTTACCTGCACCGGACTGGACTACGAGCATTCGGCCCAAGGTGACCGCCGCATTGTAGACGTGCTCCGTAAGATGGGTGCCGATATCGCAACCGCAGCTGGCACGGTTACCGCACGCCCGTCAAGCCTTACAGCATCACAGATAGACTGTGCCGATATCCCCGACCTGGTTCCAATTCTGGCCGTAGCGGCCTCCAATGCTCAGGGAACCACCATTTTCGATAACATACGCCGCCTGCGCATCAAGGAGAGTGACCGCGTGCAGTCCATCCTGCAGCTGCTGGGTATGGCCGGAATATATGCGTTTGCATCGGACAACACCCTTACCGTTACCGGCGGTCCGGCACGCAGTTGCGCCTACGACCCGTCGGGTGACCACCGCATGGCAATGGCTGCGACAATCCTTGCATCGGTCAAGAACGTTAATATAACCATAAGCGATGCCGAGTGTACCGCCAAGTCATACCCCGCCTTCTTTGATGATTTCAACGCCTTAGGAGGCCACATTAAAATTGAGAATTGAGAATTGAGAATTGAAGCTAATAGCCAAAGCCAAGCCAAAGCCAAAGCCAAAGCCAAAGCCAAAGTCAAAGCCAAAGCCAAGCCAAGCCAAAGCCAAAGTCAAAGCCAAGCCAAAGCCAAGCCAAAGCCAAAGCCAAAGTAAAAAAATGGACCTTTCAGATTACAGAAAACAAATTGACGGCATAGACGAGGATCTCTGCCGTCTGTTCCAACAGAGAATGCAGGTGGTCAACACCATCGGCGAATACAAGAGAGAACACGACATACCGGTAAGCGCCGGCTCGCGTGAGCGTGAGGTGCTGGCACACATATCCAAGCAACTCCCGGAGGACCTGGAGGACTTTGGCCGCGTACTGTACCGCTCCATCTTTGACATAAGCAAAGCATACGAGGCCATGTACAAGGAGAAGGATTCACCACTCTACAAGGCCATATCGGGTCTGATCAATGCCGATCCCGCCCCGTTCCCCAAGCGCGCCGTAGTGGCCTGTCAGGGACGTGAGGGCGCATACTCCCAGATTGCCGCCGAAAAACTCTTTGAGGTGCCCGAGATTATGTTCAACAACACCTTTGAGGGCGTTATCCGAATGGTAACCGACGGCCTGTGCGAATACGGCATACTGCCCATCGAGAACTCCACCGCAGGTTCGGTCAATGAGATTTATGACCTGCTGGTAAGATATAACGTGCACATAGTACGCAGCACCCGCGTGCGTGTGGACCACCAGTTGCTGGCTGCCAAGGGAGCAAGGTTCCAGGACATCAAGACCATCTACTCCCACCCGCAGGCCATAAACCAGTGCTCACACTTCCTGGCCGCCCTCAAGGATGTAGAGATTATCCCGTCCGATAACACTGCCATGGCCGCCCAGAGAGTTGCCAAGGACCCCAACCGCACAACTGCATCTATATCATCAAAGAGCTGCGTTGACCTCTATAACATGGAGGTGCTGGCCCAGGATATCCAGAACTTTGACAGCAACCACACCCGTTTTATCTGCATAGCCAAGAACGCACGTATCTATCCGGGTGCCAACCGCACCAGTATCATGATGGTCATGAGCCACAAGCCAGGTACATTGTTCAGTGTTCTGAGCAAGTTCAACGCTACAGGCGCCAACCTGGTAAAACTGGAGTCACGTCCCATACCCGGACGCGATTTTGAGTTCATGTTCTACTTTGACATTGAGCTCTCCATCTACGACAAAAAGTTTGCGTCACTTATATCCGAGTTGGACCATTGCGGCGAGCAGTTCAAGTATTTCGGAACTTATCAGGAGATTATTTAACTTTGCGGCATGAAAAAGATTCTTGTCATAAACGGCCCCAACCTGAACCTTCTGGGTCTGCGCGAGCCGGCCATATACGGCAGCCGTGACTACAAGGCGCTTGAGGCCTTTGTCCTGGAGAGCGGCCTGGACCTGAGCCTGCAGGTGGAGTGTTTCCAGTCCAACCACGAGGGCGCCATAGTGGATAAGATCCAGCAGGCTTACGGTGTGTTTGACGGCATAGTAATCAATCCTGCTGCCTACACCCACACAAGCGTTGCCATACTTGATGCGCTTAAAGCCGTGGCTATCCCCACTGTCGAGGTTCACTTGAGCGATGTTGACTCGCGCGAAGAGTTCCGCCGTCATTCATTCGTATCACTTTATGCCTCAAAGGTGATAAAAGGCAAGGGTTTTGACGGCTACAGAGAGGCCCTTGAATACTTTTCCGGAAAATAATTGAAAAAATATCAAGGTTCGGACCAACAAATCCTAACCTTTTGCGTCTATTAGGCAAAACGATTACTGAACATGGATAAAAGATTAATTGCTTCGGCCTTGCTGGTAATAGCCACATTGCCGTTGCTTGCACAGTCCGAGAGACATTACGAGTATGATGAATACGGCAAGGTTGGCCGCACGGAAGGTTGGGCACGCCGTTTTGCCCACAACTTTTACGATGGCCTTATAGGCGCCGAATATTACGAGGTCGTTGATGAAGACGGCCAGACAACCGAGAAGAAGTCCACCGACTCCAAAAACAAAAAGAATGTAAGTAAAAGTTACCGCTACTACGGTCCCGGTCACACTCCCGATTTCTATATCGGCGTCAACACGCTCTGCACCGACCAGCCCCCGACACTGACACCCGGACTGTCTCAGAAACCAGGCAAGGGATTTGAGATAGGAGTAGCCCTGGGACAATGGGGATACCACATGACCAAGAACCTTGGAGTCAACACGGCATTCTATTTGACACGTTCACGTTACTGGTTCGGCGAGAACAAGTATCTTGATTACATCCAGAATCCCGATGACACCAAGACGCTGGGACTGACCAATGCCGACATCAACGGCAAGGAGGTGAAACAAGGTTACCTGCGCTACTGGAGCATACGTGTTCCTTTCTGTCTTGAGATCAGTTCCGCATCAAGACGCGGGCTTTTCCTGGCAGCAGGCCCTGAATTTGAATTCCGTTTCGCCGATGTATCCAAGGTTGATTTCTACGGAGAGAAAAAAGCTGAAAAGGTATGCAAGGGAGTAAACGTGAATCCGCTCGGACTGAACGCAGTGGCACGCATGGGAATAGGTGATTTCGGACTGATGGCACGCTACTCCGTGACAAGCCTTTTCCTTGATGACAGCCCCGTACAGACATACCCGTTCATGTTAGGCATATCCGCATCATTCTGACCATTATTGTAAAAACTTTTCCCACACAGGCACCCTTTCCGGATGGAGAGGGTGCCTGTTTTTTTAGTATGTGTGCGCACAATACACGTACATTAATACGGCTCATTTGCAAATAAATGTATATTTTTGCGTTTTATAACAAATAAATGTCAAGTCAATGAGTAAGACAAACTCCATGATCCTTACAGCCATTGCATTCATGATGCTGGCTTTTGTACCATTCCAGGTTCATTCACAGAGCAACACCAAAAAACCTGCCTGGATAACCAAAGCGCCGACCGTCAAGAACACCTACATAGGCATAGCCAGCGTACCCAAGAGGTCCATGAACCCCGCCGGCGAACAGGGCGACAACTCAGCTGCAATGCAACAGGCGTCATCCATAATAGTATCCCAGCTGTTTTTCAATGACAAATACAAGGAAAGCGGCAAGAAAGAGGCTCAGAAAAAGATCCTGGCTCTACTGCATCTGGCAGTTGACCCCAGTTCTCTTCTGGGTGACCTCATCCTGAACGGAAGCTACTCGGCATCATTTGACGACGTATTCATTGACCGCGTACTGAATACCCCCAAACTCAAGTTGCAGGGTGAATGGGAGGATGACGAAGAGTACTGGTGTTACTACAGCATTCCAGAGGCAGATTGCCAGGAACACATAACATCACTTATGGACAGCGTCTGCAGTCAGGCAGAGACGATGTGGAAACTGGGCATGTCATATCAGCAGGAGGGACAGCTGTTCACCGCTGCCAAGACATACACCGAAGCCCTGAACCTGATCCATCCGTTTATCTACACTATACACAACATCAAACATGACTTTGAGAACGTTGACCTGTTCGGCAGCATATACAAGAGTTATCTGCATGTATATGATGACATAAACATGACATGCTCCATAGATGAGATTCCAGCCGTTGCCGGTGAGTCCGTACCGGCCACCTTCACGGTCAAGGTTGACCAGAAAGGGACTCCTGTACAGAAGGTTGGTGTCGTAATAGAGTATGAAGGAATTACAGACGGCAATTTCATAACCGACACTGACGGCCAGGCCACATTCTCGGTTGTAAAGGCTGCCGATGAACCTCTGCAGACCATATCCTTCTCAATTGACAAGGACGGATTGTACGATCTGCCGGAGACTTATGTATTCAGGCAACTCACAGAGAGGTCAGACAAGTTGGGAACAGCCCGGACAACCGTAAAACTCTTTGACCCGACCAATTACATCTATCTGGATTTCGTCCCGTCCGATTCGGCAACCGAGAAGGCAGTCAGAGAGCTTATCGGCAACCGTAAGGATCTGGTGACGGTTGAGGACAGGAGC
>CADCLI010000054.1 GCA_902802285.1 uncultured Bacteroidales bacterium | reverse complement strand
CAAGGATAAGGCAACAGGCAAGGAGCAGGCCATCCGTATCGAGGCAAGCTCAGGCTTGAGCAAGGAGGAGATTGAGCGCATGAAGGCCGAGGCCGAAGCCAATGCCGATGCCGATAAGAAGGAGCGCGAGAAGGTTGACAAACTCAACCAGGCTGACTCAATGATATTCCAGACTGAGCAGCAGCTGCAGGATCTGGGCGACAAGATTCCGGCCGACAAGAAGGCTCCTATCGAGAGCGCTCTGAACGCCCTGAAGGATGCTCACAAGGCTCAGGATCTGGCCGCTATCGACAAGGCAATGGCCGAGCTCAACACCGCCTTCCAGGCAGCCAGCGCCCAGATGTACCAGCAGAGCGGTGCACAGGGTCAGCCCGGTGCAGGCGCAGGCGCAGGTGCAGGTGCCCAGAGCGGTCCTCAGGGTGGCGCCCAGCAGGGTGGAAGCTCTCAGGACAATATCCAGGATGCAGATTTCGAGGAGGTCAAATAAGGCACATAAGTAAAGAAATCATTATCAAATGGCGTGTGACTTTGGTGAGTTACACGCCATTTGCTTTTTATGGACTCATGTTTTCTATGTGCTTAGATAGTGTCGGACAAATGGCATTTCGCTTTCTTGTGGCCAATTCTTTCAAAGTGCATTTTTTGCACTTTGAATTGCACTTGAGATCCTTTACAATGGGAATGGGGATAAAAGTTGCGGAAATAACTGGCGATAGGAGTCGGCCTTGATGGGAAGGGGCATAGGGTAGGCGCGTGAAGTCGATGGCATTCTCCACCATTCTATCTTACGACCACCGATGATTATGTGTGTGCTGCTGCCGTGGGGTGGTGGAGCTGTGGTATCCATTAAAGATGCCGTTCCGTCGGTTTCAAGTCTCTTTAGAATAGTAAGGAGGCTGTCTGATGCTTTTCCGCCGGTAGTAACTATGGTTTTGCAATCGGGCAAGGAACTCAGCATTTCCGCTATGGGGGCATACCTGATTACAAACAGGAACTCATCCATTGCATTACCCTTCAGGCGGCATACTCTGGACGCTGTGTCATAGAAGGCAAGTCCCTGTTCGGAACAGAATCTGGTAATTAACTGACGGTCAAACTGCTTGGCCTGTGGCATCTCAAAATGATGCGGGTCGTCAAAATGTATCAGCCCCTGAATGCGCCAGAAATCGTTTATCCAGTTGGGGTAGAAGAAATTCATGGACCATCGGCTCACCGGCGGCGGAAAACTGCCCAGAAAGAAAATCCGGGCGTTAGGTGGCAGGAACGGCAAGAGCGGATGATCCTCAATCGCTATTCCAGACTGTGCCATATCGACCCTGTCTCCGATAAACCTGACGCCCTCTGCCTTTAGAATGGAACGTTGCAGTTCCGGGCCTCCAAACCCATAGTTTGAGCCCATCTGTCCGGAAGATGTCACCACCCGGTGGCAAGGCGTTTTCCCAGAGTCGGTATTGGTATGCAGCGCATTGCCTACAGCACGGGCTGCCCCTTCAGTATAGCCGGCCATCTGGGCTACCTGCCCGTATGATGCCACGCGCCCACGTGGAATCAGAGATACAGCCCTGAATACAGCCTCCTTAAATGTATCTGTAACTCTTTCCATATTACAAATATATGAAAATAACGCCACATCGTCTCCTTTGTTTACAAGGATTGATTTTTTGCTGTATCTTTGAATGATTCTAATTGGGACCAGACCGCAACTATGTTAAAAAGATTGATTCTGCCTGTAATTCTTGCCTTTTGTGTGACTGCCGTCTATGCTGTTGACCTTTTCAATTAAACATAAATATGAAAAAACTGTTTATCATTACTTTGACTTCCAT
Organism: uncultured Bacteroidales bacterium; assembly: GCA_902802285.1. Classification (GTDB taxonomy): domain Bacteria; phylum Bacteroidota; class Bacteroidia; order Bacteroidales; family Bacteroidaceae; genus Colenecus. The sequence goes on along the minus strand of CADCLI010000054.1, from coordinate 7,851 downwards.
AATGCTCACGGCATGCGGAAACAAACAAAACAACACTATGAGTACAACAGTCACACCCAACCCGCAGAACGCTCTGCGCGCACAGCAGTTCCTCAAGGACGCTCAGACCTATTTCCTGGCAACGGTTGACGGCGACCAGCCCCACGTTCGCCCGTTCGGAACCGCCGAGATCTTTGAAGGCCGCCTCTACATCCAGACCGGCAAGTCCAAGAACGTCTACAAGCAGCTCAAGGCCAATCCCAAGGCCGAAATCTGCGCCTACAAGGACGGCAAGTGGATCCGCATAGAGTGCGAACTCATTCCCGATGAGCGTGTATCGGCCAAGAAGGATATGCTGGACAAGAACGAGTCACTGCGTTCCATGTACAACGAGAACGATGACAACACCATAGTCCTGTACCTGCAGAACGCCACCGCCACCATATCGTCGTTCACATCGGACCCCGAGACATTCACGTTCTGACGCAGATGTGTAAGGAAATATATTTTGCGGCCGGCTGTTTCTGGGGTGCGGAGAAATACCTCAAACTCATTCGCGGAGTGATGAGCACCGAGGTGGGTTTTGCCAACGGAAACACTCCGGACCCTACCTACAAGGAGGTTTATACCGATACCACCGGCTATGCCGAGTGCGTGCACGTGACGTATGATCCGCAGGTGATTTCCGTTGATAAGCTGACCCGGATCTATTTCAAGGCCATTGATCCCACCAGCCTTAACAAGCAGGGCGAGGATGAGGGAACACGCTATCGCACAGGCGTTTACTACGCTCCCGATACTGAGCTTTCTACGATAGAACTCTTAAAGCAAGTCTTTGCCGAACAGCAGCAGGCACTTGAGCCCGGTCAGAAACTGGCGGTGGAGTTGCTTCCTCTCAAGAATTTTTACCGCGCCGAGGAGTACCACCAGGATTACCTCGACAAGAACCCTACAGGCTATTGTCACCTGACCCCGGCGCTCTTCCGTCTGGCTGCCGAATCCAACTGACCTTTCCCGCCAAAGTGTCCCACAACGATCCGCTCTGTGAGCCTCCTGGGCCCGATGCGTGTGGGACACGAGCCTCAGATGAGGGTGTGTAACACAAAGAACCCCTCTACAGAGCTTGTGAGCGGGGTGCGTGTGGGACACTTTGGCGGAAAGCGAACTTATTCGGCAGGAGGAGTGAGCCGAAAGACAATACGGAAACTACCTTCGTTGAAGCTGGTGCTGGTAATCCGGAACTCACCAATCTGGGAGGTGTGCTCCACGTGCGAGCCCAGACACGGGCACACATCGTAATCACCCACATAAACCAAGCGCAGAGTATCACTGGCATTCTGGGGCAGACGGCTCAGGTCAATGCCATCGGGTATCTCATCGCGCGTAACGTATTTGGAAATCACGGGCAGATCCTGGCCGATGACCTCGTTCACGCGGGCCTCGACCTGACGCACCTGCTCATCGGTCAAAGGCTCCGGCAAATCATAATTGCACTTGCTCTTTTTGCGCTCAATATGGTTCACTCTGGAACGCCCGCAATGGAACATATTGTCCATAGTGCGGTTCAGGATGTGCTCTGCAGTATGCGCAGGAGGGTATTCATCCTTGTTATGAGAATTAAGAATCGGCTCTTCCATATTGCAAATGTATAGAAAATACCCCATACCTGCGCCTGCTCTCCCGCCAAAGTGTCCCACACTAATCGGCTCGAGTATACGTTAGCACGCGGGTGGTTGTGGGACACACCCCCGAGATGAGGGAATGTCCCACAGCGAACCCATACACAGAGCGTGTGAGCGGGGTGCGTGTGGGACACTTTGGCGGGGAGACGGACCGATGCGCGGAACCCCGGGCTCCGGTGAGCTGCGGGCTGATGCGCGCGGATGCTCAGCGGACGTACTTGCGGATCTCAGTCTCGGGCAGCCTGCATAGCGTAGATAACTGACGGAAAGAGAGATAGTATTGGCGGCGGAGTTCCTGAGCCAGTTCCAGCCTCTGGTTGGTGTTGAGCCATCGGGAACTGTGCTTATGGAAAAGTGAATAGCACACCGCGGCACTGATTTTCCGAGCCTCGATATCCTCTATCATCATGCCGCGTACCTTTGACATTTTGGTAGTCACGGCGTCATCCTTCCTCTTGCTGTTGGAAAGGAAAACACGATAACAGTTGTGAGTCTGGTAAATAGACTCAAACAGCTCAATATCAATATAGTTTTGAGGCAGAAGGAATCCGTTGCAAATCAGCCAGTTATCTGGCACCTTCTTACGTGAATGAAGCATCGCCTCCTTTTGTCGGGCGTTCAGAGTACCTATCGGCACAGGCTCCTGAACGATTCCGTTTTCATCGGCACACCAAATGGGGAGGGAATTATCGGTCCGGAAGTAGAGTGACCCGCTGCCCCAAATGTAATCGTACGGCATCACTTTCTTGCCGTCTTTTGTGGCCTGGATGATTGTGTAAACGGCCACATTCCGGAGGTAATCCTCTGATTTTACGGGATATAGCTCGTAGTTCAGGATCACGTCATAAAGGCTGCCACGGTTGGCGGCAATGTACCTTAGCGTGGACAGCAGGTAGGCGTTTTTGAATTTGATGCAATCATGCTCAGTGCCGTAAAGCAGCACGTGCGGATGGGTGTCCTCGATAGAGAAGGATACCACCTGGGCCGATGAATTGGCCGCGCATACACCTATTCTGTTGAATGCTGCATAGAAATCTTTAGTCGAAATAATGAAATTCCGCGAGTCGTCGCCGTTGGCGAACATGTGATAGTAATTGGATTTGTTTTCCATATTGAATTAGGTTTGTGTATTCATCAATATCGGATCTGGTATCGGCAAACAAGGGTCCGGGTACTTCAATCTTTTGCAAAGATGGCGGTTTGAGCGGTATATTCCAAGGATTGCTGCGGTTTTTTTCTCTCTCCGCCAAAGTGTCCCACACTAATCGGCTCGAGAATACGCTAGAACGCGGGTGGTTGTGGGACACACCCCCGAGATGAGGGTATGTCCCACGGCGAACCCATCCACAGAGCGTGTGAGAGGGGTGAGTGTGGGACACTTTGGCGGGGAGAGCGCGCTGGGGCCGATGGGCGCAGAGGGGCCGATGGTGGCGCCTACCGAGGAGTTAGCGGGTGGGGAGGGGCTGGCCGTTTGCTATGGCGCGGATGTAGCGCTTGGTTACGCTGTGGGCGGGGCCGGGCATGGAGCCGTGGTCAAAGCCGTCAAACTCGTATAGGAACACGTTCTCGTTGCCGTTCAGCTTCATCATGCGCCAGAAATAGGCCTGCTCCTCATAGCGGCCGTAAAGTTCCAGCTCGCGGTCACCGGAGAGCACCAGCATGGGCATAGGTATTTTCCTTACAAAATAGAGCGGGGCAGTGTCGTCGATGCGGGGCTCGAGCGGACCCACTCCGGAGTCTTTGCGCACATTGTAATGGGTAATCACCTGTGCGCTGTAGGGGAAAACGCCGGCAATGCGGTCGGCATCGATGCCGTATTTTTCCAGATAATGCTTGTCAAGTACAATCATATCAATCAGATAGCCTCCGGCGGAGTGACCGGCCAGGAATATCTTGCTGGTGCTGCCTCCACGCTTCTCCACCTCGCGGAAGGCCCATGCCACGGCGGCTGCAGCATCATCGATTACCTCGTAGATGGTGGCATTTGGGAGCAGGCGGTAGTTGACACCTATTATACCCATACCGCTGTTCTGTAATTCTGCGGGAATCTCCTTGCTGCCGCTTACAATGGCTCCTCCGTGGAACCAGACAACTGTGGGAAAATCCTTTACATTCTCGGGGTAGTAGAAATCCACCTTGCAACGCTCGCGGGCGTATTCGTTGGCATCGGCCTCACGATAAGGGATGTCGCGCTCGGTGGTGTAGGTTATCTGCGGCCTGCGGTTCTGTGCATCGGCCATGATGAATGCTGTCAGAAGGATCATCAAAAAGGTTAGTTTGGCTTTCATAATTCACAATGTTTTGGACAAATATATGAAATGTTTGCCAAAGTGTCCCACACTCATCGGCCCAAGAATACGTTTGCACGCGGGTGGTTGTGGGACACACCCCCAAGATGAGGGGATGTAACACAGTGAACCCCTCCACAAGGCTTGTGAGTAGGGTCGCTGTGGGACACTTTGGCGGAGGAAAGCAGGGACACTTTGGCGGAGGAGAGCCGGGGGAGAGCAGGGGTACTTTGGCGGGGGAGAGCAGGGACACTTTGGCCGAAAAGAAAAAACAGAGGCCAGATATTTTGGATGTAAAGTTTCTTTGCACTATTTTTACGTCAATTTAGCAAAATCAATAAACGCATATGAGAAAAATCTACACTTTGATTGCATTGACCCTGTTTACATCGCAGGTATTTTCACAACAGCAGTCTATTCCGGAGTATTGTCTGGAAAATGATGTGGTTCACCGTTATCTTACTGAGGTACAGTATGATCCCAATGATTACTCTTACTCAAAAATCAGGGATTACTGCTATGACTATCCCTGGAACTGGGAGGTTCTGGGTAATGGTGTAAGACTGGATATCCCCAAGCCTGTTCCGTTCAAGTTCACAAAAGCTTTGGATAAAGTCAGGATACTCCACGTCAGTGAAACCGAGGACTATGCGGTAGACTGGACATATGCTATAGGCCAGAACGTAGATACATTCAATGTTTACAACCTTATTCCGGGCAGGACATATTTCTGGAAGACAAACTATGACAACGAAGGAGTGAATACAGTGGCAGAGTCAGGTATGTTCAAGACCACCGGAACCCTGCGTATGCTCAAGATTGACAATGTGTTCAATGTCCGCGATATGGGCGGTTGGATAGGTCTGGGTGGCAAGCCTCTCAAATACGGAAAGATTGTCCGCGGCTCAAGACTGAACGTAAACAAGTCCACAACCCTGATGATCACTCAGGACGGTATCGAAGAACTTCGAAAGATAGGTATGCGTTCAGAGTTGGATATGCGTGACGCCAGCAACTCAGTCAACGCCACACACGCTTTCTTCGGCAATGACTGCCCGATACTCAACGTAAACGCAGCCTACAACAGCCGTATCGCCACATTTGCTAACGGACCTCAGAGTATCCAGGGCATCAATCAGCTGATAGCATGGCTCAAGGAGGGCAAGCCCGTTTACCTGCACTGCTCGGTAGGTGCAGACCGCACAGGAACAGTGGCTTATCTGGTGGGCGCCCTTTGCGGTATGAGCGAGGATGCTCTCTGCAAGGAGTTTGAGCTTACATCTTTCTCAGGTGACAAGATTGATAATGAGGCTGTAAGGAACCCAAAGAACCTCCAGGAAAGATATGAGCGCCTAATCCGTCAGAGAGACAATACCGGCCGTCTGGACCCCAACGACAATAACGATAGCTACAAGTTTTCTGACATGGTAGCTAAGATCAAGACATACCCCGGTTCAACCCTGCAGCAGAAGGTTTACTATCACCTCAAGACCGGTGTCAACGGAACAAAGGTTTCAGAGGATGACCTGAACTGGCTTATCAAGGAGATGGTCGGTTATGTAATGGTAAAAGATATCAAGATCAGTTGCGAGACTTCAATCGTACTCAAATCCTGCCAGACTGTCAATCTGAATGCTACAGTCATACCGTCCGATGCCACTAACCCCGGAATCACGTTCAGCACATCGAACGAGGGTGTGGCCACCGTATCGGACAAGGGTGTTATCACCGCAGTACGCGGAGGTACCGCCAAGATAACCATCAAGACCGAAGATATGACCAAGACGGTTACTGTGGAGGTTCCGGAGACGGAGTCTGTAATCCCCGATTACGCCCTTTACAACAACATCAGTTGCCCGGTCAGCAACAGTTCAAGAGTCATAAACGGCTCATTTGAGTACGTCGATCCTTATTACAACTGGCTTGGCGGTAATGGTAATAAACTGTCAGACAATGCATTTGACCTTAAGAACTATGAAGGCCAGTTTGAGCGTTACCTGGAGTCCAAGATGGATGGCGATGCTTCATCGGAAGGCTCAATAGTGACAGAGTGGAGACTTACCAAAAACAAGAATTACGTATTCGGTTATAAGATAAAGAACTCTACAGACCTTGCAACCGTCAGCAATGCCAACCTTAAGGTTTATATTAAAGTAAATAACTCCGAGAGCGTCTCAATGGAACTGGACGCCCCGTCCTATGACGGTAACTGGACCGATGTGCAGTACATTTTCAACAGCGGCACCAACAACCGTCTTCGCATTGAGTTTACCCATCTGAGCCAGAACGGCAACAATACATGCCTGGATGAGTTCTATCTGTCCGAGATAGACCTGAGCGCAGGTGTGGTTCCTGTCAGGTCTGCAGTCAAGACCGATGCCTATGACATGAGCGGACGCCGCGTAGAAGGCACTCAGAACGGAATCATAATCAAAGACGGCAAGAAATACATTAACAGATAAACCATTAACCCTAAAAAATAAACAAAAATGAAAAAGATCAGATTTTATTCAGTGTTGTTCATGTCACTGATGGCAGGTATCATCATGACATCCTGCGGTTCGTCCAACACAACCAAGAAAGAGAAACAGAACATCGTCCTTCAGGAGGGTGACAAGGCTACTCTGACTATCGATGAGAACTACACGACAATCGAATTCCCCGAGTCTGTATCAGCTGATGAACTTGCACTGTATGAGACAGATTTTCTGGGATATATCCTTAAGTCAAACGGTCCTATCACTACCGATGGCGGCACATGGGATTCGCACCGCATCTATTACTACCTGCACAATTCAAAGGAGTGGCTGCATCTGGGAAACTATGCTAACCCATATGAGATCCAGGTATCAAGAATCAAGAAGATACGTATCGCCCAGAAACGTCAGCGTCTGCGTGACTTCGTTAACGAGATGCCTCTGATGGCCAACTCAAAGGAGAAGAAAAACGATCAGGGATTCCAGGATGAGATCTCTTTCGGCAACAACTACTATATCTTTGTTGAGATAGAACTTAAGGACTGATAAGGTAACCTTATTGATTATAACAGCGCGACTGTATGTTCGGTCGCGCTGTTATAATTTTCATAATCGGATATTATTGTTATTTTTGCCGTATTAATTGTCCTAATAATTAGTTGCTTATGAGAAAGATTAATTTGTTTGTGGCCCTTACCTTACTTGCGGGTCAAACCTATGCCCAGGTCATTTACAATGTAGAGAATGACATAACCCATGCCTACCTGAATGACTTCAGTTATGACACCGTGTCTCTGGACAAATCATTCATCATGGATTATTTCAACATGCCTCATGATTACCGGCTTGATGCCCCAAGACCGGTCAGTCTGGCATGGACCGGTCAGGCTGGTGCCGATTCGCAGAGACTTGAGGTAAGTGAGTCTTCGGATTATGCCGACGCGCTGGTTTTTGCCTTGAATCCGGATTCGTCCAGGTATGACCTTTATAACATGATACCCGGCAATACATACTACTGGAGGGTGGTTTCAACCAAGTCGGGCACTGAGACCGTAGTTGGTTCCGGCCAGATTCAGCCGGTCGGTATGCTCAGGATGGTGCTGGCAGACGGCACCTGGAACGTCCGTGACATGGGCGGATGGCCTGGACTGGGCGGTCATTCCATCAAATACGGAATGATATTCCGCGGCGCTCAGCTTATAGCACCCAAAAGCCCGTTCAATGTGCTTCTCTCAGAGAGTGGCATCGAAGCCATGCGCAATGTCGGGATCAGGGCAGAGTTGGACCTGCGCAGCAGCAGCCAGGCTCCGTCGTCCGTATCGGCAATAGCCAAAATGAATGCAGCAGGCGGTTATGACGTCGATTTCAGGAACATATCCGAGTCTGTCAACGCCCGTATGCTGAATTTTGACAAGAACGATGCCA
>CADCLI010000053.1 GCA_902802285.1 uncultured Bacteroidales bacterium | reverse complement strand
CCGTTTCTTCAAAGGCCTGAAGTTTCCTCTTCTGGGGGCCAATGTGTTCTTTGAGCAGTACGGGGACTATATGACTCCATACAGGATCATTGATGTACGGGGACTGAAGGTGGCAGTGATAGGTTTCACGACTCCGATTATTAACTATACGATTCCCAGGGACATGATGGAGCTGGAACTGGCACCTGTCGTTGAGGCTGCACGGCATTGGATGCCTGTGCTGAAGGAGAAGGCGGATGTGGTTGTCGGCCTGATTCATTCAGGTCTTGACGGAGGCCGTTCGGACAACGGAGATATTTATGAAAACAATGTCAGAAGGCTGGTGGCCGAGGTTCCCGGCTTTAACCTGATCATTTACGGACACGACCACGTGGCCAGATGCATAAAAACCGCTGACTGCAACGGAGATTCCGTCTTGCTGCTCAATCCCGGACCGTTTGCCATGAACGCAGCGGTAGCTACGGTTAATGTCAGATCAGATGAATCCGGAAATCCGGTAATCTTAACTTCGGGTTCAATTGAGGATATTACAGATGAGGTTGCTGACAACAGGTACATGAAAAAACTGTCAGGATGGTACGACGATGTGTGCAACTATTCGGATTCGGTGATAGGTTCTGTATCCCATTCCGTCGGGCGATCTGCAGATCCGTGACCTGTTTGACCTCTACCGTTTTGACAACACTATGGTTGCGGTCATGATGAAAGGCAGCGAAGTGAAGGATATCCTGGAATATTCGGCAGGACTGTTCTACAATACGGTTACTGACGGAAACGGTCCCCTGCTCAGGTACGTTGTGGGAGAAGATGGGGTGAAGACCCCTGAACAGTCCGTCAACAGACTGATCACTGCTGCAGGAATAGATTATGTCATCGACGTTACCAAGCCTGCGGGTGAAAGGGTGACTATACTGTCGTTTACAGACGGCAGTGTGTTTGATCCGGATGCCTATTACCGTACAACTGTCAATTCTTTCCTTTTTGGAGGTACGGATGCGCTCCAGAAAGCCACGGGACTTACTATAATGGACATGCAGAAGCGTCTGGTCAGTTCGTCCATGGCGGATATACGTTACTATATGCTTACAAATCTGGCTCTTTCCAGAGAGGCTGGGAGGCCGGTGACAGTACGACCGCTCTCTTCCGGACGGCTTATTCCGGAGGATATCGTTTCGGATTGTCTTAAGAGAGATACAATACATTTTTCAGTTCTTAAAACAGAGGCACTATGGTAGTGTCAGTTAATTAATTTGATTATGAGTAGAATGAAATTTTATCTGCTGATTGCGGGGACAGTCCTTTCGCTTTCGGCATGCAAAACAAGCCAGAACGCATATAAGCAGGCCTATGAGAAGGCTGTCAGCGGCGATGAGGCCAAGACTGTCATAGAAGAGCCTGTTGCGGTAGATGATCCTGTTGTCGAAGACGTATCGAACGTATCGGTCCGTGAGGAGAAGGTTTCGGTTGCTACAGGCGACCAGAACATAAAGGCATACGGCATAGTATGCGGCAGTTTCCAACTCAAGACCAATGCGGATGCACTGAGAGAGAGTCTGGTAAAGGATGTGGTGGTCAATGAGGCCGGCAAGACCTATAGGGTGGTATGTGCCAGTTTTGACACCAAGGAAGAGGCCGTGGCTGAACGCACCAGGTTCAAGGCCAGATATCCCGATAATCAGGATTTCCAGAGCGCCTGGATTCTTTACAGGAAATAGTGGGAAGGATTCTTGCCATTGACTATGGTACAAAACGTACCGGAATAGCCGTTACCGATCCGCTAAGAATAATTCCCGGAGGATTGGGAACCGTGGCTACGCATGAGCTTATGGCCTTCCTGACCGGTTATTTCAGCAGGGAGCAGGTCGATATGATAGTTGTGGGCTATCCTACCAACATGAACGGTGAGGAATCGGCCAGCATGAAACAGATACGGCCCTTCGTTGAAAAACTCCGCAAGCAGTATCCGGACAAGGAGATTGTGATGTTTGACGAGCGTTTCACTTCTGTCATAGCCCAGCGGGCCATACTGGATTCCGGTATCGGAAAGATGGCACGGCGCAACAAGGCCCTTGTCGATGAGGTCAGCGCCACTATTATTCTGGAGTCATATATGGATTCAAAACAATACAGAAAATGATATTACCTATTTACACTTACGGACAAGTGGTCCTCAAGAAAGAGGCAGAAGAGATAGACAGCAGCTATGAGGGCCTGCAACAACTCATCCGGGATATGTTTGAGACATTGCGTCATGCCGAGGGGGTAGGTCTGGCTGCACCGCAGGTGGGTCTGCCCATACGTCTTGCAGTCATTGACCTGGATGTGATTTCGGACGACCAGCCAGAGTTCAAGGGCTATTTCAAGACATATATAAACCCGTATATCGAGGAGACTGACGGCGCAATGGTTCCGTACGAGGAGGGCTGCCTGAGTTTTCCCGGCATTCACGAGAAGGTGAACCGTCCCGAACGGGTAAGGGTAAGTTGGCAGGACGAGAACTTTGAAGAGCATGACGAGTGGTTCGAAGGTTTCCCGGCACGCGTACTTCAGCATGAGATAGACCATCTGGACGGTAAATGTTTCATAGACCGCATGTCACCTCTGCGCAGGCAGATGAACAAGAAGAACCTGAGCTCAATAGCTGCAGGTAAATTCAGTTGTGACTACAAGGTTAAGATACCCAGAAAATAAAGGATGAGATCAGGGCGGAGCCTACTTGTCTGTGCTGCCGTTACAGCGCTTCTTTGCTCTCCGGTGAAGGCTCAGATCAATACTGACCGTATGATGTCGGTAGGGCGTACTGCTCTCTATTATGATGATTTCGTTCTCTCCATCCAGTATTTCAACCAGGTCATAAACGCCAAGCCGTATCTGGCGGAACCGTATTTCTACAGAGCAGTAGCCAAACTCTCCCTTGAGGACTACCGGGGTGCCGAGCAGGATTGCAGCAGTGCCATCAGCAGGAACCCGTTCATGGTAAACAGTTATCAGGTCAGAGGGCTGGCACGTGTATATCAGGAGAATTACACTGAAGCCATCGATGATTTCAAGGCAGGCTTGAGGCTGGAACCTTACAATACATCGTTGAGGCATAATCTGATCCTGTGCCTGTTCAAGAGTAATCAGACCCGTGAGGCTATACTGGCAACAGACACCCTGCTTGCCTCGGCACCGCGTTACGCACCTGCCATGGCCATGCGTTCGGACCTGTTATGGGAACAAGGGGACAGTACCGGGGCTCTGGAATGGATCAACAAGGCAGTGGAACTGAACAAATACGATGCCGACATGCTGCACCACCGTGGAGTTATGCTGGCACGTCTGGAACGCTATGAAGAGGCCGAGCAGGATTTGGACAGGTCCATATACATTGATCCGGGCAGTCCCGGCGCCTACATAACCAGAGCTATGGTCCGCTATTTCCGCGACGACCTGAACGGAGCGCTTGCAGATTATGATATGGCAGTAAAGATAGATCCCGGAAATGTCACGGCACATTACAACAGAGGTAACCTGAGAGCGCAGATTGGTGACGATAACCGTGCGATTGAGGATTTTGACATGGTTATCGATGCCGAACCGGACAATCTGATGGCAGTGTTCTACCGTGGAGTCCTGCGTGACAATACAGGTGATTTGCGCGGTGCGGAACAGGACATATCAAGGGTCCTTGAAGAGTATCCCCAGTTTGTACAGGGTTATCAGATGCGTAGTGAAGTGCGTGAGAAGTTGGGAAACTACCGTGGAGCCGAGGAGGATGCCATGATGGTGCTGCGTGAGCGTAACCGCCGTTTCAACAGCGCCAACGGTTATGCTGATGACTCCGATGACTCTGAAGAGAGCAAGACCCGCGAGCGAGCAGACAGGAATGTGCGCAATTACCGTAAGATTGTAGTCGATGAAAATCTGGAGAATTCTACAGGATTCTCAAGCGAGTACCGCGGTAAGGTGCAGAACCGTAATGTTGATGTGCAATATCTTGATCCTTACAGACTTACATACTTCAAGGATAACAGCAGGGTGGTAAACAACGTCAGATACAGCAAGATTGTTGACAACCTTTATCTGGCAGGTTGTTTCATGTCTGAACTCTTCCTTGAGAACAATGAGGTGCAGCTGGATGAGAAACAGATAAACTCTCTGTTTGATGACATAGAAAGACGCACCCAGTCGCTGGCCGGCGATCCTGAATGCCAGTTGCTGGCAAGGGCGCTGGATTTCTGCCTGTTACAGGATTACCAGAATGCGATTTCAGATCTTGATAACGCTCTCTCTTTCAATCCCGACAACTGGGCGGTTCTGTTCTGCCGCTCACAGGTAAGGGCCCGGCAGATAGAGGTCCGCAATGCCGAGCAGGAGATGGATAAGCATCAGGGCACAAACCTTTTGCCCGAGATGGCTGCCGATCCGGGATATCAGAATGTAGTGAATGACCTTACGCGTGTGATAGATCTGGTACCGTCATTTACATACGCATATTATAACCGTGGAGTCTATTATGCCAGGACTAATGACCTGCATGCCGCACTGGTGGATTTTGACAAGGCCGTCCAACTGGATGAGACTCTGGCCGAGGCTTGGTATAACCGCGGACTGGTGCTTGTGCTGCTGAACCGCATGGAAGATGCCTTCCGTGACCTCAGCCGTGCTGGTGAACTGGGTATCTATTCGGCATATAATATAATAAAACGCTTCTCAAAGTCCGAATAAATTGATAATTTTGCGGACTTAAACAGGAAATTCTATTAAACAATATGATAAAGATTACGTTTCCCGACGGTTCGGTCCGCGAATATGAAAGCGGCGTAACCGGTTATGAGATTGCTGAGAGCATCAGCCAGAGACTGGCACAGAATGTGTTGGCCTGCAGTGTTAACGATCAGATAACAGAGCTCAACCGTCCCATCACCACCGATGCTACCATCAAGCTGCACAAGTGGGAGGATGATGAGGCCAAGCATGCATACTGGCACACCAGCGCTCACCTTATGGCAGAGGCTCTGCAGGAGCTTTATCCCGGCACACAGTTCGGTATCGGTCCGGCAATTGAGAAGGGATTCTATTATGACATCATGCCGCCCGAAGGCGTTGTGATCAAGGAGAGTGATTTTCCCGCCATCGAGGCCAAGATGAAGGAGCTGGTCCAGAAGAAGGAGAAACTGGTCCGCAAGGAGATAAGCAAGGCCGACGCCCTCAAGTTCTTCGGCGACCGCGGCCAGACCTACAAGAACGAGCTTATTGCCGACCTTGAGGACGGCACCATCAGCACATACACACAGGGTAACTATACCGACCTTTGCCGCGGACCGCACCTGGTAGATACCGGTGCCATCAAGGCCATCAAGCTGCTGGCTACATCGGCCGCTTACTGGCGCGGTGATGAGAAACGCCCGCAGATGACCCGTATCTACGGTATCACATTCCCCAAGCAGAAGATGCTGGATGAGTATCTGACACTGCTTGAGGAGGCCAAGAAGCGTGACCACCGCAAGATAGGAAAGGAGATGGAGCTCTTCATGTTCAGTGACATGGTAGGCAAGGGCCTGCCCATCTGGCTGCCCAAAGGCACAGCACTGCGTCTGCGCCTGCAGGACTTCCTGTCACGTATCCAGAAACGTTACGGTTACCAGCAGGTAATCACCCCGCATATCGGCTCCAAGCAACTCTATGTAACATCAGGTCACTGGGATCACTACGGTAAGGACAGCTTCCAGCCCATCACCACTCCAGAGGAGGGTGAGTGCTACCTGCTCAAGCCTATGAACTGCCCTCACCACTGCTGCATATTCAAGTCACAGCCCCGCTCATACCGCGACCTGCCCCTGCGAATAGCAGAGTTCGGTACCGTTTACCGTTACGAGCAGAGCGGTGAGCTGCACGGACTTACCCGTGTACGCAGCTTCACTCAGGACGATGCACATATTTTCTGCCGTCCCGATCAGGTAAAGGATGAGTTCATCCGCGTTATGGAGATCATCGAGATAATCTTCAAGGCCCTGAACTTTGACAACTTTGAGGCTCAGATATCACTGCGTGACCCCAACGACCACGATAAGTACGTGGGCAGCGATGAGGTCTGGGAAAAGGCCGAGCGCGCCATCGTGGAGGCATGCGAGGAGAAGGGTCTTAAGGCTACTGTCGAGTACGGCGAGGCTGCATTCTACGGTCCCAAGCTGGACTTCATGGTCAAGGATGCACTGGGCCGCCGCTGGCAGCTGGGTACCATACAGGTTGACTATAACCTGCCGCAGAGATTCGAGCTTGAATACATAGCTTCCGACAACCAGAAGGAGCGTCCGGTTATGATTCACCGCGCACCCTTTGGTTCAATGGAGCGCTTCGTTGCAGTACTGATTGAGCATACCGCAGGTAAGTTCCCGCTCTGGCTCACCCCGGACCAGGTGGCTATCCTGCCTATTTCAGAGAAGGCCAACGATTACGCCCATAAGGTTCAGAAAGAACTTGAGGACAGGTATGATATACGCGGATTCGTGGATGACCGCAATGAGAAGATAGGACGTAAGATCCGTGACAACGAGGTGAAGCACATACCTTACATGCTTGTCGTAGGCGAGAAAGAGGCTGAGAACGGTGAGGTTAATGTACGTAAGCAGGGCGCTGAGAACCTCGGCAATATGAAAATTGACGAATTCGGTAAAAAAATCGCCGAAGAAGTTAATTCTATGATAAATAAATGGTAATTTTGCGCCCGCGTTGTGTAAAATTGAGAATTGAGAACTGAAAATTGAAAATTAACTGATTCTGAATGAAGAAAGACAATTTGAGTGACCAGTTTCAGGTTAACGATGAAATTCGTGCCAGAGAGGTCCGTATAGTCGGTGATGACGTTGAATCCAGGGTGGTTCCGTTGCGTGAGGCACTAAGGATTGCCGACGAGATGGAGTTGGATCTGGTCCTGATTTCGCCAAATGCCGTTCCTCCGGTATGCAGAATCGTTGATTTCTCCAAGTTCATATATCAGCTCAAGAAAAAGCAGAAGGAGGCCAAGGCCAAGCAGGTCAAGATTGATGTCAAGGAAATCCGTTTCGGGCCCCAGACTGATGATCATGACTACAACTTCAAGCTGAAGCACGCCATGGGTTTCCTGCAGAACGGTGACAAGGTCAAGGCTTATGTCTTTTTCCGCGGCCGTTCAATACTGTTCAAGGAGCAGGGCGAGAATATCCTGGCCCGTTTTGCAAAAGACCTTGAGGAGTACGGAAAGCAGGAACAGGCACCCATTCTGGAGGGCAAGCGAATGACAATATTCATTTCGCCCAAGAAGGGTGGAGCTCCAAAGAAGGCAGAGGCTCCCAAGCAGGAAGATAAGAAAGAATAAACAAAACCGCCAGTGGCTCCGGCATGGTGCCCGGCGGCAATAAATAACAAACAAAACTATTAATAACAATGTTGAAATCAAAGACTAATTCCGGTTCCAAAAAAAGATTCGCTCTTACCGGATCGGGCAAAATCAAGAGAAAACACGCTTATCACAGTCACATTCTGACCAAGAAGACTAAGAAGCGTAAAAGAAATCTGGATCACTTCACTCTGCTGGACCAGGCCAACGTAAAGATGGTCAAGGAACTGCTTTGCATGAGATAACCCGATTAAGAGATCAGTCAAAAAAGAAATTAACCGATTTGTCAGCATTCAAGACCTGTAAGGGCGCTGGCATTCAAAAAAAGAAGAAACTATGCCGAGATCAGTAAATCACGTTGCTTCAAGAGCAAAGAGAAAGAAAATTTTAGGTCTTACCAGAGGTTACTTTGGTGCAAGAAAGAATGTCTGGACCGTTGCCAAGAATACTTGGGAGAAGGGTCTGACCTACGCTTACCGTGACCGTAAGAACAAGAAGAGAGAGTTCCGTGCACTGTGGATCCAGCGTATCAACGCTGCTGCCCGTCTGGAGGGTATGAACTATTCACAGCTGATGGGCGCTATCCATAAGGCTGGTATTGAAATCAACCGTAAGGTGCTTGCCGACCTGGCTATGAACAACCCCGAGGCTTTCAAGGCTATCGTAGCCAAGGTAAAGTAAACCGGCCAATAGCCAATAGCTAACAGCCAACAGCTAAAAAAACAGACCGGAAGAGATATTCCGGTCTGTTTTTTTATTACCTTTGCTACAACCGCATCGGGTTAGATCGGGAGACTCATCAATAAAAACAGAGAACCGGGAAAGCTCTGGTATCCAATGGCGGGCCACGCCCCTTAAGGGGTAACCTCAGGTCGGTGGATTACAAAGGAGACCGGGCGCCCAAAACTTATTTTCCGGAGTTCTCATCACATCACCGGTGCGGTTTTTTTATACAAAACGGGCTGATCTGTACAGACCAGCCCGTTTTTGTATTCAGTGATCAGAGGGGGTTATTTCTGCATCACTTTCTTGCCGTCAATTATTACAATGCCTTTGTAGTCGTCTCCTACTATAGCACCTCCAAGGTTATATCGGGTACCCGGTGCTTTCATGTCGTCATCACTGATATAATTGACTCCAACCAGACAAGAAAACTCAATCTTGTCCAGATTGCAGTAAGAACCTGTTATCGTTACCCTGAGAATCTGCTTGCCAGCTTCCAGTTTGGTCTGAATGACCTCTGTGGAAAGTGTCCGGTATGTATCCCAGCTTCCTGTGTTGGGGACGGCAATGTTAGCCAGGACTGTCTCTTTACCGTTGTTCATGATACCTATCCTGAATCCGGAATTGTCCAGACCGGAACTGACGGTAGCCTTGTAGCCGTATATACCGGCCGTCTGTACATTGATGGTATACTCAAGCCATTCACCGGATGCCGTGTGGCCTATGGCATATCCTCCGTTGCCGGTAACTATGTCTACGCCTCCGTTGTCAGAACGGTATCCTGCCTCACCTTTATCTTCTGTTTCGCTGTCATGGAATGATACATCCTCACCTCCGCCGTCAAAGTTCTCAAACTGAAGGACTCCGGGAACCTTGATGGAGCCGTCATAGGTGGAGCGCGGGTTGTTTATCTTAAGCGTAAACTTGGAAATCTCTGATTCATGACCCAGTGTGTCGGTGGCGATAGCCGAGATGTTGGCTGTACCTTTGGCTGTGGGCTTATATGTATATGTGAACGGTTTTGCGGTTACTGTGCTGACCTTGCTGCCGTTGATATATACATCAACTTTTGCTATGGCATCAGCCCTTGATGATGTGATGGGAGTGAAAGTGATGGTGGCGTTGGATCTTGCTGTTGCAGGTGACGGATTGGCCGAGATCCTTAGGTTAAGGGTCTTGTCAACCTCAACATGCCTGAAGTTTATCTTGTCAATGTTACAGTTGTTACCTGTAATGGTGAGCCGTATCACCTGTTCTCCCTCCTTAAGCGGAATGAGAGTCCTTCCGGTGAATGACTTGTATGTGCCCCAGTCGCCGCTGGCGGTTTGAGGTACACTGATATTCTCTGTCAAGTCTGTTATACCGTCTATATCGCTGACAGCCAGACGGAAACCCGAACCGGTTGTACCTGATGACGCTACAGCTTCATATTTGTAGTAACCGGCCTTTTCTACAATAACGGTGTACTCCAGCCATTCATCGGTACTGGTATAACCGATGGCTTTTCCGCCATTGCCGTTTACGATATCAACTCCTTCACAGTCACTGCGGTATGAACTGCCGTCGCCCTCCTTGTCGCTGTTGGAGTCGTGGTAGGTCACGCCGTCACCTCCCCTATCAAAATCTTCGGCCTGAATGGTGCCCGGGATGCTCATGGACTTGAACGGGGAACGTGGGTTGTAAGCGGTGAAACTGCCCTCACGCTGATAAGTATTCCCGTCACTTGCGTAGACGATAGCCTTGAGCGGATATTTGCCATTGGCGGCAGGTACATATCTGGCTATGTATGGAGCCTGTGTCATAATCGTGTCAAGCTTGCCGTTTATAAATAGCTTGACGCTGTCGATGGCTTTTGTCTTGTCAACCAATTGGGCGCGCACGGTAATATCGAGAGTGTCACCACGGGTGGCTTTGAGGGTGGCTGGCTTGATGTAGAGAGATATCTGCTTCTTCATTCCGGGGAACGGGCTTTTGGCTGTCTTGGCGGCATCGGTCTTCATGTAAGAGCGCAGCCAGGTCATGGCGGGACGGTCTGCACCGTCTTTGATCAGGCCTGAGTTGCCGTCTGTGGTCCATGTGGCACCGTATATGTAACCCCACAATGTGATACCGGCGCAATAGGGCTTTTCCCAGAGATATGGGATCTGCTCCCTGTAACGCTGCTCCTGCAATGCGTCATCGGTGGTACCTATATCATACTCGGTAATGTACATGGGCATCTTCAAAGCATTCTGGATCTTCTGCTCGGCGGCTGTGAACTTGCTGTAGTCACAGTCGGTCAGGTCATGGCTCTGACATCCGTACGCGTCAATCGGCGCACCGGCATCACGCAGGGTGCGGACCAGTTCGATGTAATTGTCCGTATCCCACTGGAACGTGTTGTAGTCATTGTAGATCAGAATGGCATCCGGCCAGCGCTCATGTGCCAGTTCAAAGGCTTTGATAAGCCAGTCATAGCCGGTCCTTCCGCCTCCGCCAAGAGACTCTTTCATAAGCGGATTGCCTTGCTGGTGCATGCCTACGGCCTCGTTTACTACGTCAATCATAGGCAGGGAGGGATAATGCTTCTTGACCTCATTGAACCAGTTTACTATGGCATTGTAGCGTTCTTCTACAGGGAGGCTGCCGGTGAACCAGTTGGGATATTGTGCACCCCAGACCAAAGCATGGAACTTATATGTGAATCCATACTGTTTGGCATAGTTGAACGGGGTGTCGCTGCCCCAGTTGAAACGGCCTCTGGTTCCTTCAACCGAACCCCACTTGGACTCATTCTCAGGGGTTACCTGATTCCAGAGCTGGTAGTATTTCTCACTGATACCGTTTACATCCATGCTATACCTTGTGGTTATGTTGCCCAGGAACTTGTCCGGGTTCTTTGATAACTGGGCATTTACGTTAACCGTAAAAATACAGAGCGTGCTCAGGATTGATGCTGAGATGAAACGGTGCATTCTGTTGGCTGAAAACATAATCCTCATTTATAATAAGTTTAGGTTGTAATTATGCAAAGATAAATAAAATAGGTATAATAACACATTCCGTTGCCAAAAAAGAGGCAACCGGTACTTATTGTATTCCTGCTTTACTCAGGGCGCGCTGGTAACGGGCTGCGTTGGCATTGTGCTGTGAGAGCGATGCTGTAAAGTTGTGATAGCCGCTGAAATCCTCCTTGGCGCACATATACAGATAGTTATGTTTGCTGTGATTCAGGACGGCATCAATTGAGCGGGTGCTGACAAACCTTATAGGGGCAGGGGGCAGTCCGGGATACTTGTATGTGTTATAAGGGGAGTCCACCTCCAGATGAACCTTGAGAACCCGCTTG
>CADCLI010000052.1 GCA_902802285.1 uncultured Bacteroidales bacterium | reverse complement strand
TCGGAAACCATGGCCGCCCGTGGGCTTGTGAACGGGAGGGGCCCGCAGCACAAGAAGATGTCCTGGAAGGTAGGAGTTTACTCATGCCTTTCAGGGCGTCTTATTGGGGTGTGGGAGGGATAGCGCCGCAAGGCGCGTAGTTTCAGGGATTGTATATCCCTTCTGTTCCCCCTAAAAAAACACAAAGGTTACCCTTTTCGGTGCAATTGGAGTCTGGGAGGGATAGCGCCGCAAGGCGCGTAGTTTCAGATACTGATACCCCAAAAAGTTCCCTTAAAATAACGCACAAAGTACACAGAAGGAACCGTCCCTATTGTGTATTCAATTCTCAATTTATCTTCGCTTTCTAAAGAATTCCTGAACTATTCCGGCGCACTCATCGGCCAGGATGCCCGATAATACCTCTGTTTTGGGGTGGAGTGCGTTCGGGGCGTAGATTGTATAGCCGCGTTTGGGATCCGATGCGCCATAGACCAGACGCTGTAATTGTGACCAACCTATTGCACCGGCGCACATGGTGCAGGGCTCAAGCGTTACATAAAGGGTGCACTGGTCCAGATATTTGCCACCCAGATATGAGGCGGCGGCAGTGATTGCCTGCATCTCGGCATGGGCGGTGACATCGGTCAGGGCCTCTGTCAGGTTGTGGGCGCGGGCTATCACCATACCCTTGCACACTACCACGGCACCTACAGGAATCTCATCCTGAGCTGAAGCTGCGGCGGCCTCATCGAGAGCCATCTTCATGAACTTTATGTCAAGTTCCTCCTGTGTCATCGGCGCATCTCCTGCTCATTGAACAGGGTGGGATAATCCTGATCCAGATTCCTGATGATAAAAGTCAACAGGGTCTCACGCATCCAGCGGCTGCGGTTGCGTATCTTGTATTTGCGCAGATAGTTCTCAATCATCTGCCTCTCATCGGGATTGACCAGGAAACTATAGCGTTCCTTTCTTGTTTGTGCACCCTTTTTCTCCATAAATGGCCTGAAATTGGTACGAAGTTATTAAAATTACTCAACAAACTGACTACTTTTGCACCATAAACGCTGACATTCATGGCAAAACACCTTATTCTGGGGCATCAGGGCGAGGATATCGCCGCCGGGTATCTTGAGGAGCACGGTTACACCGTACTGGACCGCAACTGGCGAAGCGGCCACAAGGAGCTGGACCTGATAGTAACTAAAGATTCTACACTTGTGTTTGTCGAGGTCAAGACGCGTACCAGCACGGAGTATGGTGATCCGTGGACATTTGTGGATGACCGCAAGATAAGGCGTATAGTCAATTCGGCCGATGCGTATATCAGATTCAGGCAGGTTGATATGGATGTCAGGTTTGATATAGTGTCCATCAGCATAGAGGATGGGGATTTTAAGGTTGAACATATAGAGCAGGCGTTTTTTCCGCCTATTGAATGATGAGTAAGATAAAGTGGCACAGAAGTGACAGCATAGGTTCAACAAACACATATCTGCGTGAACTTAAAGGCGGAGACCCCGCCTATGATTATGAAGTGGCGGTGGCCGATTTCCAGACGGCTGGTCGCGGACAGAAGGGTAACACCTGGGAGTCTGAACAGGGCAAGAACCTGCTGTTCAGTATCCTGGCGCATCCCAAGGGGATAAAGGTGCAGGAGCAGTTCTACATCTCTGAGGCTATTGCGCTGGCGGTATCGGATGCTGTAATTGCAGCAGCAGGACCGGAGTATGCCGCCGGATTCTCTGTCAAATGGTCCAACGATATATATTATAAGGACTGTAAGATGGCCGGAATCCTGATTGAGAACACCCTGCAGGGCAGCTCAATCCTGGACACTGTTGTGGGCGTGGGCCTGGACGTGAATCAGGAGGTATTTGTGAGCGATGCCCCCAATCCCATATCGCTTAAGAACATTACAGGCCGTGACTATGACCGCGATGCCCTGCTTGACGACATAATTGCCCGTTTCATCGGTTATATGGAACTTGATACCCCCAGTCAGCGAGCCGGCGTGGATGAACTATACCGCAGCCGTCTGTACCGCCGCGAAGGGTACCATAAGTTCCGTGATGCACAAGGAGAGTTTGATGCTTGTATAGAGGGAATACGTCCCGATGGCTGCCTGAAGCTCCTTACCCGTAGCGGTGAACACCGGACCTATGAATTCAAGCAGGTTCAGTTTGTGCAATTGCACGCTTAAAAGTCCTCATCATCCAGGAGAGCCCGTCCGTTGATACGTGCTTTTGGGAAGCGCTTACGCAGGGCCTCCTCCTCATCGGGAGTCATGGAGCCCGATATCTCAAGTGAGCGTATATCCTTGCCGTCCATCCAGTCCGGAATGACAACCTTGCCCACAAAACGCAGGGTAAGACTGTTTATTCGGCCCATCTTGCGGATGATATCGGGAACCTTGTTTACCTTGAGCATGAGTCCGTCCGAGAATCCATCGCCATTATCCATTGCCTTGAACTCTTCAAGCAGCTCCTCCTCGGTCTTGTCTATGCGGGTAAACCATCCCATCTTTGGAGTCATTGCATAAGTCTCAGGATCCACTTCCATACCTACTATTCCGGCCCAGAACTCCATCATCATGGTTTGTTCTACCTGGCCGGTAATATCATTGATTATCATGTACTTATACTCGGTCCTGACCATCTCGGGCAGCATGCTGTGGTCCATATTGACCTCGGCAGGTGTACGCCCGTTCTCATCATAAGGCAGGAACTTGAGGAACCAGCCGTCAAACTTGGTTGAGCCGATATCCATTCCGCAACTGAGTCCACGCACATCGCCCGGGCGGTATTTCTTGACAATACTCTTCCAGAAATCAACATCCGGTTTGCCTTTTGAAGCATTGACAAACTCCTGGAGAATGGGCTCCAGGTCATCAACCCACCAGTCTATACCGTATGCACGCAACTTGCGGGTGCGGTCCAGTATGGACTGCCAGTCATCGGGGGTGCCCTTAAGCGTTACGCTTGGTATGCCGCAGGAAATATACATCACAATGTAGTCAAAGTATGACTTGACCGTCTCCATGAGCGCAATCTGTGACACCATGTGTTCAGTTACACCCGTTGTGGAGAACTTCTCTGATATGATATCGGCAATATCGCCTTTGGTGTTGTCACGTATCTGCACGTAGAAGCTGTCCACTATGGCCTCCCAATCAGCCTCACCGCTCAACAGGTCCTTACCGCTCTGCACCACAAGGTCAATTTTGCCCTCATGATCTACAAACAGGTTGCGCAGCTCCTCCGGGTTATCATTTACATAATGCGCGAATCCCTGGCTGATAAGGAACCAGATAACATCAGGGGTAAGCACCACCGGCCGATGATCGGCAAACGCATCGATCATGCCTTTAAAGAAGGGGTTCTTTCCGTACGAGGCATAGTTTTCATCACCTATGCCCCATGCCACAACCCTCTGGTTCTCACCGCGAATCTCGCTCCTGTCAAGTATATCACTTACAAGCTTATCGCTACTGTGCATAATCATACTCAGGCTCTCACCCGTAGGCTCCGGCAGGTCCGGATCTACGCGGAACGTTATGCTGCCTTTCTCCTTACTCAAGATATCTTTCTTCTTAGCCTGAACGCCCGATGCAGCCAGAATTCCTGCCGCCAACAATAACCAAAATCTGATAATTCTCATATCTGTAATAATTTATTAGTTCACATTTCAGAAAATGATACAATTGGGGTCTGTCCCCTTTTGTATCATTTTTCACACACGGCACGGACACAATAACCGTTTGTCCTGTCTCTGGAGGTTATATGTATCTTAGACATCCTTGATCCGAGCAAAGACGTTGCATTCTCTCCAAAGTCAAGCTCAACCTCATCTCTTGTCCCGAATTCATGTTCATCGAACTCCAGCACTACACACCCACGCCACATATATCCCTTTTCGGAGCTCATTTTATCGGAAGTCATATAAATACCTCTTTCATAAAATAACCTGTCAAAAGAATTTGAATTATAAGGAAGAAATATGGATTTATCCGTGTATCCGGGAACCTTGCTTGTTATGCGGTATCCTTTTACTCCGTTAACTGAATCCAGGGTCCATTCACATTTTTCATACAGCTCCTTGTACTCCTCCTTGGTGGGCATGCGCCACTTGCCTCCCCAGTTGGCCCGGGCTGCATCATCCTCGGCGCTCAGCCTGGTCAGGCCGTCCACATAGGGATCATCATCAGTGGTGGTATATTTGGAGTACCACCACTTGTCCAGGTCCTTGAAGGCTTTCATGTACTTGTAGTTATACTCTGAATAATAGGTCTTGGGTACGGTCTCACCCCATGCAAAGCGGGCTCCGGTTTCCTGAGGGCTATCGGCACCCACATTGCAATCGGCCCACAATACGCTTAATCCCAAATCAACCTGGGCATTGTGTCTTAAAGGCTTGACCGGGTCGGGCCCTGCCTTGGGACGGTTCTCTTGCTGCGGGAGTTCCATTACAGGCCTGATATTCTTGCCGTTCCAGCGTGGGCCACCATTATCCAGGGATTGTCCCAAAGTCGATGTCCAGTAATATGCATCTCCACCACTAACAGGATTTGAATCATGATTATAATCACTTATGTAACCTGCGGCTGGAAGCCAGATGCTGCGGTCCTCGTACCCGGGAACATTACTGGTAATGACATATCCAAGAAGACGTTTTTCAAAATAGAGCTCAACAGTGCCGTCATGATTGTACTCAATAGTGTCTTGTACATACTTTGCCTCCCAGGTGCATCTGTTCTTGAGTTCCCACAGTTCTTCGGCAGTGGGCATACGCCAACCGTTACCCAGAAGTACTGCGGCCGCATCATCCTCTGGGTCAAGAGTCTCCTTGTAATCAAGCGGGTATTTTGCTCCTCCCCACTGACCGGGACTGGTAAAGAAATTATACTTGGTCATTTCATTCGCATATTGGCCGAACTTATAATTTCCACCGCTGTAAAGACCCGGCTTGGGGCTTGTCTCTCCCCAGGCAAAATATCCGCCAGCCTCATCGGGTCTTGAAGCGCCCAGATTAGCCGATGCCCACATTACGCTCAGACCCAGGTCAACCGCCTCCGGTACGGGCAATGACACGTTCACTATCATCTGAGCCTTACGCCCCTCAGTCTCTGCGGTAATCACGCATGTGCCCTGTCCGACAGCTGTCAAAAAGCCGTTTTCATCGATGGATACAATCTGTGGTGCCGATGAGCTCCAGTTGATGGAGGTTGGTTTGACTTGACGTCCGGAGGGCATCATCACAGCTTCCACATTGCGTATGGTACCGTAACTTATATCCATACTCTCAGCCGGTAGGGATAGTGATGTGAACATATCATCGGCAAGGGAGCGCACGGGACGTATATTCATTCCCATGAATCTGCTTTCATAACCGTTGAACCTGAAGTCAAATGCCATTCTCAGTACTTCAACCGGGGGCAGTTCCGACAAACCTCCCATCATTCCGTTTACTGAACCTATGGTACTGAAACAGCTTCCTCTGGAACCACGGCCTGCAATCGATGTCCAGAGAGAGAACTGTTTTCCGATTTCAATAGGTTCATTGCCGTTCATCTGACCTGAATAGGGAATGAATATGCTGTGTCCCTCATATCCGGGAACATTGCTTGTAAAACGCATTCCGGCTACACCGTTTAGGGTAACGGTATCATACGTGCAGTTTTTCACCAACTCTACAATCTCATCGTTGGTAGGAATACGCCAGCCGTCACCTAACATTACTGTGGCTGCGTCATCGGTCGGCTCAAGACGGTTAAGATTGTCGGCCTTGAGGAATTGATGGGACTGCCCCTGGGCGGTATATTTGTCCATACCGTCTTCCTGTGCAAAGGAACTGTAGCGGTAGTTACCCCAGGAAAAAGACTCCTTGGGTTCAATCTCGGCCCATGCGTAATAATTACCGTAACTCTCAGGTGCCGATGCTCCCAGGTTGGCATTGCCCCACAGAACGCTCAGTCCCAGATCCACGTATTCAAACTCATGGGGAGTTACGGTTACGGTGCATTGTGCTGTCTTGCCGTATGCAGTTACCTGTACCTTGCAACTGCCCGGACCGGCGGCCACCAGAAGACCGTCTTCAACAACTTTTATTACGTTTTCATCGGAGGATTTCCAGGTGCAGGCGCTGTTCACGTCACGCTTTCCCATTGTCACTTTCAGCCTGGTGCCTGTGCCCTGCTGTAAAGTGAGTTTTGTCTTTTCCAATTTAATTCCGGACACCTCCTTACCTGACAACGTCATCACCATACGCACCGACTGTTCTGATTCACGGTTCTCGCTGTGCCACTCATCGGCTCCGCGCTTGAAATTGAAACCGTATGCGGCCTCATCATCAGGCTGGACTCCCGGGGTTGAACACCAGTAAGAGGCGTATGTGCCTACCTGCATCAGCTGGCCGTCCTGAAGCCAGCCTGCAGCGGGCAGGAATATGCTCCGGTCCGTATATCCTTTTATCTTGCTTGTTACCAGATAGCCGCCTATGCCGTTTTGTTCTGTCCACTTCCAGGTGCAGTACTTTCGCAGTTCGTCCCACTCGGCCTTGGTGCCCATCCTGCTGCCGTCGGTAGTCTTGATGGCCATTGCATCAGGCCAGCGGTAATACCAGCCTACAGGTCTGTCGGCTGTTATACCGGTATTTAAGGTACTCCACTTTACACTCAATCCCAAATCAACGTACTCCTGGGCAGACGCTATGCTGCACAAGGCACAGAAAAATACAATTGCAGAAAAACGTATTCTCATAATTAAACTGGTTGTATAATTGATAATCCTGAACACATGCCATGTTAAACCGCATTACAGTTCTTTAACGGCATTGGTTACGGGGCAAAAGTATCATAACGGAATCCTCAAAACAACAAAAATGCGCTGCAAAACCGTTGCATCTGCATATAAAACGGAAAAGAGAATAAAATGCGTCCGGAAAACTGAATTATTAACTACTTTTGTGTAATTAAATACAGATTTCAGTATGGCAAGGTTTAAAAGGATATTGCTCAAACTCAGTGGCGAGAGCCTGATGGGTGAGCAGCGTTACGGAATAGACGAGAAGCGTCTTGGTGAGTATGCACAGCAGATCAAGGAGATCCATGATATGGGTGTGCAGATAGGCATAGTGATTGGCGGCGGTAACATATTCCGCGGTCTCAAGGGCGCAGGCAAGGG
The DNA here is from genome assembly GCA_902802285.1 of uncultured Bacteroidales bacterium. Classification (GTDB taxonomy): domain Bacteria; phylum Bacteroidota; class Bacteroidia; order Bacteroidales; family Bacteroidaceae; genus Colenecus. The sequence continues at coordinate 6,706 of CADCLI010000052.1, read as the reverse complement.
TTTTGACCGCGTCAAGGGAGACCAGATGGGTATGCTGGCAACGGTAATCAACGGTCTGGGACTCAGTTCCGCACTTACATCGATAGACTGCCCCAACAAAGTGCTCACCGCCATCCGCATGGAGCCCATCGGCGAGCTCTACTCAAAGTGGAAAGCCATTGACGCAATGGAGCAGGGCCAGGTGGCCATCCTGGTGGGCGGTACCGGCAATCCCTATTTTACCACCGATACCGGCTCATCCCTGCGCGGCATAGAGATTGAGGCCGATGTAATGCTCAAAGGCACCCGCGTGGACGGAGTCTACACCGCAGATCCCGAGAAGGATCCCACCGCCACCAAGTTTGACGAGATAACATTCGACGAGATTTACAACCGCAACCTCAAGGTTATGGACCTGACCGCCACCACCATGTGTAAGGAGAACGGCCTGTCCATCTACGTATTCAATATGGATATTCCCGGCAACCTTAAGAAGGTTATCGCAGGCGAGCCCATCGGCACCCTGGTGCACAAGTGACGCAAAACGAAACGACCCCTTTGCGTCACTTCTTTATTTCTTTACCTCCTCAAAATCTACGTATTCACCGTCGGAATCGGAGAGGACTTTCTTTTTGGAACGTGTGCGCTTGCCTACAGTCTGGCGTCCCTCTGTTTTTTTCTGCATCCGGTCACCCTTGCGGAAAAGACCTACTATCGCTCCCAGAAAAGTAGCCAGAAGATCACGTGCAAAGGTGAGTACTGCAAGCAGGGCAAACAGTAATATGAATATTATTATCAGGGCGGTAATTATCATCTGAAATCAGTTTACTATACAGACGGCAAAAAGTTTGCCTGGTTAATCAATGCTGACCTTTTGTCAGAACCGACAGTATGATATACCAGACTATAACTGCCGAAAGACCTTTCTCCCGTAGGATGATCAGTATTATGGCAGCTACGATCAGGAATATGAAACGGACCTTGTTATCGGCCCATCTGAGGTTCTTGAATTTGAGCGAGAACATAGGTATCTCACTGGTCATCAGCCAAGAGAAGAAAATAACGACCGGTACTATGAACCCCGGAGCTCCGGGCAGGTCAATGAGGTTGAACTGGAAAAGACCGCAGACAAGCAGCGCATTGGCAGGTACTGCCAGACCAAGGAACGATGAGGTCTGACGCTCGTCAGTATTGAACTTGGCCAGACGCAGTGCCGCGCAGACCACAATGACCAGACCGATGTAAGGAAGGATTGTTGCTATTGTGTCAGTGGCGTAGTTGAACTGGCGCAGTGTCATGACGCAAAGAACTGAGGGAGCCAGACCGAATGTGATAAGGTCTGCCAGGGAGTCCAACTCCTTGCCTATGGGTGAATATGCCTTGAACAGTCTGGCGGAGAGTCCGTCACAGAAGTCAAACAGTGAGCCGGCCACCACCCAGAGCAGGGTGTGCCAGGCATCGGCATTGAATGCGGCCATCACTGCCATGCAGCCCGAAAGCAGGTTGCAGCATGTAATGGTATTGGGAATATGTCTTGTTATGCTGTTAGCCATTGTCATGATAATTTTGCCAGGATAGAGATATCGGCTGTGACCTTCTGGTTCATTTTTACGCATACCAGCGTGTCTACCGGAAGATATATGTCAACTCTGGAGCCGAATTTTATGAATCCCAAATGGTTGTCAATCTGAGCCTCTTGACCTGTCTTGCAGTATGTCACCACCCTGCGCGCAAGCGCACCGGCTATCTGGCGGAGCATTACCTCTTTACCTTCCGGAGTACGGATGACTATCAGCGAACGCTCGTTTTCAGTGCTGGCTTTAGGCTTGAATGCAGCATGGAAACTGCCGTCATGATGCTCAACCTTGGTTACCGTTCCGTTTATCGGGAACCAGTTGGCATGAACGCTCCATACGCTCATAAAGATGGATATCATAAGACGCCGGTCGTTGAAATAATCGGTTTCATCGACCTCTTCGATGGTCACTATGGTTCCGTCGGCAGGCGATACTACCACTTTCTCCCGGTCATCGCTGGGAAAACGGCGTACAGGATTCCTGAAGAAATGAATAAAGAACCAGACCAGGAGCAGTGTTACTCCAAGGGCGGCATAGGACCACCATCCGTATATGGGTCGTATAAGGAACAACGGCAGGTTTATGGCAAAGAACAAGATTGCCACTATGGTAAGCGTGGTCTTTCCTTCTGGATTGATAGCGGGCTGATTTCCGTTGTTTGGGGCCATATGGGAGTTTATTATTGAATCACAAAGATAACGGTTTTAAGTAAATAATGGCATACTTATTGTATTGTATTTTGTTGAAAACTTTGAGGTGCTCACGGTTGCTTCTGTTTTCAAATGGAAGTAACTTTAAAAACTTTTTCGATTCAAACGCATGATGCAGGAATTTGTTCATCTACATGTCCATACGCAATACTCCCTGCTGGACGGCCAGACCAACATCAAGAAGATGGTCGATAAGGCCATAGCCGACGGTATGCGCGGCGTTGCCGTAACAGATCACGGCAACATGATGGGCATCAAGGAGTTTAAGAACTACTGCGATAAGGTGAATGATAAACTTGCCAAGGAGGGCAAGCATTTTAAGCCTATCATAGGGTGCGAGGTCTATGTGGCCCCGCGCCGTAAGGAACAGCGCGAGAGCAGGGCAAGATCGTTTCCAGGGCATGGACCGATGGTTTTTATTCACATCCCCGTACTGACAAGTATGACCTTGAAAAGTATCACGAGGGTATAATCTGTTGTTCGGCTTGTCTTGGAGGCGAGGTCCCCAAACTTATCACTGCAGGTCGTCTGGATGAAGCAGAGGAGGTGGTCAAATGGTTTCACGGCGTTTTCGGAGATGACTATTACCTTGAACTGCAGCGCCACAAGGCAACTGTTGAGAAGGCCAATCATGAAGTATACCCTCTGCAGGTGAATGTGAACGCCCGTCTGAAGGAGATGTCCGAAAAGCTGGGAATCAAGACAATATGTACCAATGACGTGCATTTTCTGGATGAGGACAACGCCGATGCGCACGAACTGCTGATATGCCTGTCGACAGGACGTACCCCCGATGATCCGAACCTGATGCGTTATTCCAAACAGGAATGGTTCAAGACTACTCAGGAGATGAACCTGTTGTTTGAGGATGAACCCGAGTCTCTGGCCAATACCATTGAGATACTGGAAAAAGTTGAGGAGTATTCAATAAACCATCCGCCCATCATGCCCAACTTCAACATACCGGAGGAGTTCGGGACCGAGGATGAGTATCGCAAACTCTCCAAGGAGGAGGCCGACAAGAAAATCGGGAAACTGGGTGGTTATGACAAACTCTACCGCATAAAACTGGAAGCCGATTACCTGGCAGAACTGACATTCAAGGGGGCCAAGGTGCGTTACGGTGATCCAATTCCGGACAGCGTGGCGGAGCAACTCAAGTTTGAGTTACACGTAATGAAAACCATGGGTTTCCCGGGCTATTTTCTCATTGTCCAGGACTTTATCAACGCAGCCAGGAACGAACTGGGTGTTTCGGTAGGACCGGGACGTGGTTCGGCTGCAGGTTCGGCCGTAGCCTACTGCCTTGGTATTACGCAGATTGACCCCATCAAATATGACCTGCTGTTTGAGCGTTTCCTCAATCCTGACCGTATATCCCTGCCCGATATAGATGTTGACTTTGATGATGACGGCCGTGGCCGCGTACTCCAGTGGGTGACCGACAAGTACGGGAAGGAGAAAGTGGCGCATATCATCACATACGGCTCGATGCAGACCAAGATGGCCATCAAGGACGTGGCAAGAGTCCTTGAGGTGCCGTTGGAGATATCCAACAACCTGTGCAAGGCCATTCCCGACCGTCTTCCTGATGATGCCAACGGCAATCCCCGCAAGCCTACTTTCAAGAATATACTGGAATGTGTGCCGGAGATACAGAATGCGTCAGTATCAGACGACGAGAGACTGCGCAAGACCATACAGTTTGCCCAGATGCTTGAGGGCAATGTGCGCGGTACCGGCGTCCATGCCTGCGGAACAATAATCTGCCGTGACGATATCACAGACTGGGTTCCCGTATCCTGGGCGACCGACAAGGAGACCGGTGACCGCCTGCTGGTGACCCAGTATGAAGGAAGCGTGATCGAGGATACCGGTCTCATAAAGATGGACTTTCTGGGCCTCAAGACGCTCTCCATCATAAAGGAAGCGGTAGAAAACATAAAGAACAGCCTTGGTATCGACCTGGATATAGACAAGATCCCGATTGATGACAAGAAGACTTTCCAGTTGTACTGCGAGGGACGTACAATAGGAACTTTCCAGTTTGAATCGCCCGGTATGCAGAAATACCTACGTGAACTGCAACCCGGCGTATTTGAGGACCTTATTGCCATGAACGCCCTGTATCGTCCGGGGCCGATGGATTACATCCCCGATTTTATCGACCGTAAACTTGGCCGCAAACCTATAGAGTACGATATCCCGATTATGGAGAAGTACCTAAAGGATACCTACGGAATCACCGTATATCAGGAGCAGGTCATGTTGCTTTCCAGATTGCTGGCCAACTTTACCCGTGGTGAGAGTGATACCCTGCGTAAGGCGATGGGTAAGAAACTCAAGGACAAACTGGATCATCTCAAGCCCAAGTTCATTGAGGGCGGCAAGGCAAACGGTCATGATCCGCAGGTGCTTGAAAAGATATGGGCCGACTGGGAGAAGTTCGCCTCATACGCTTTCAACAAGTCACATGCCACATGCTACTCATGGGTCGCCTATCAGACCGCCTACCTCAAGGCCAACTACCCGTCACAGTATATGGCTGCCGTTTTGAGCCGTGCTGCCGATATCACCGAGGTTACCAAACTGATGGATGAATGCAAGTCAATGGGCATAAATGTTCTTGGTCCTGATGTCAACGAGAGTGTACCCCGATTCGGTGTCAACGCCCGGGGTGATATCCGTTTCGGAATGGCTTCGGTCAAGGGCGTGGGTGAGAACGCTGTGGCTGCGATTGTAGGTGAGCGCAAGGCAAACGGACCTTACAAGAGCATCTTTGACTTTGTCCAGCGTGTCAATCTGAGCGCTTGCAACCGTAAGAATATTGAGAACCTGGCTCTGGCCGGGGCGTTTGACTGTTTTCCGGAGATAAAGCGTGAACAGTTTGTGCAGCCGTGCGGCAAGAATGAGGTGTTTGCCGATGTCCTGGTCCGTTACGGAGTGAAATACCAGTTGGACAGGCAGGAGTCACAGTCTTCGCTGTTCGGAGACATGGGGCATATGGAACTGATTGCAACCCCGTCCATACCCGTTGCCCCCGAATGGCCTCTTCTGGTCAGGCTCAACAAGGAGAAGGAGTATGTAGGAATCTATCTGTCGGCTCATCCTCTTGATGAGTTCAGGGTCATACTTGAGAATATATGCACGGTCAATGTCTCGCAGTTGAAGGACCGCGCCGAACTTCTCAACAAGGACCTCATCTTTGGCGGGGTGGTGGTAGGAGTAAGGTCGTCATTCATGAAAAACGGCAAACCCTGCGGTTTCACTACCATCGAAGACTTTACCGGGCAGGGTGAAATCGCGCTGTTTGGTGAGCCCTGGCTGAAATGGTCCAACATGATGAAAGTTGACAACTACCTCCTCATAAGGGCCAGGTGTATTCCTAATAAGTACATGCCTGAAAGGATTGACCTGGTTATCAATCAGGTGGATCTGCTTCAGGATGTCAAGGACAAGATCATAACAAGCATGACAGTCAGTATGCCTCTGTCCGAACTGGATAAAGAGTTTGTGAGCGACATGGATACCTTGACCGGAAAACCGGGCAATACAATCCTTAAGTTCATGCTTACCGACCTGTCACAGCAGGTTGATACTCCACTTACCATGGTCGCCTCAGACAGAAAGGTCACAGTGACGACCGAACTGGTGGAGTACCTGAAGGCAAAGGATTCAATCAAATTATTTTTTAATCAATAAACCCAAAGTATTATGGAATTTGAAATCACAACACAGAATTTCGGGGAACTGACAGCACAGGGCAAGCCTGTACTGGTGGATTTTTGGGCAACATGGTGCGGACCTTGCAAACGTTTGGGACCCATCATTGAAGAGATAGCCCGGGAGTATGAAGGAAAGGCCATCATAGGCAAATGCGACATTGAGGAGAATGATGACCTAACCGAAAAGTTCGGTATTATGAATGTTCCTACAGTGGTGTTCCTTAAGGACGGCAAGGAGGTAGACCGCGTAGTAGGTCTGGCTATGAAGAACGTCTATCAGGATAAACTTAACGCTCTGCTCTGATTATGGCACAGGATGAGTTCCTTGAGGATGACATTGACGATCAGAAGACCGTTGAGTACATTAAGAACACACTGCCGCAGGAACTTAAGGAAAAGTACACCGACGACATCCTTTATTATATACTGGATGTAATCAACGACTACTTTACCACGAGCGGCGTGCTGGATCAGGAGCCCGATGAGGACGGCTGCATCGATATAGACAACGATGCTCTGGTTGCCTATATTATTAAGGAGGCCAAGAAGGACAAGATAGGTTCCTTCCCGGCCGATGAGGTTATCCTCATCGTCGAGGCCGAGGCTGACTACGTTGATTCGCTAGGCGAATAGTACAATTGGGGACAGACCCCTTTTGTATCACTTTTGCAAAAATGATACAAAAGGGGTCTGTCCCCAATTGTACTATTTTATC
>CADCLI010000051.1 GCA_902802285.1 uncultured Bacteroidales bacterium | reverse complement strand
GGCCTGTTCCGCGCTTTCACCCGGTTGCGCAGCCTGTCACCGAAAGAGATGACATCCTTTTATATCAGTATGGTGGTACTGGCAGTCTATGCATGCCTGATAGTGCTTGGCGTGTTTGCAGGAAGCCATCTGCTGCTGGGCATAACAGGCACGCTTAAGGGCAGTCCGCTGGGTGACGGTCTGGTTTTCCTCCTGATGCTGGCCGTATGCCTGCCTTCGCTTGTATACGGTCTATCCACTGAGACTTTCCGTACGGCCGGTGATTGTGTGGACGCTTTCTGTATGTTGTATAGGCCTTCTGCCCAGTTCCTGGTTACGATGCTTTTGGGGGCGCAACTGTTACATACCTTGGATTATACGCATCTGAATGTACTGCTGGGTATTGGGGAAAGCGGGATGAAGATTGTATCTTTTGTGGTATATTGGCTTCCGTTGCCGATTATTCTGATCTGGAATCAAAAATCGGGGAAAGAGGTTTGATATGTTGAAATATTGCGCTATTTTTGCAGCCGCAAAAAGGTTGGCTTCGTAGCTCAGCTGGATAGAGCAACAGCCTTCTAAGCTGTGGGTCTTGGGTTCGAATCCCAACGAAGTCACTCGTAGGGACGGTTCTTCATAAAGAGCCGTCCCTATTGTTTATTCGGTTTTTATTGTGTACTTTTACGCTCTAAACAAATACTAACCCACTTATGAGCAAGATTTATAAGGTTTTTTGCAGGCTTTTTCTTACCGTTGCCTTGGCTGCATTTACCGTTTCATGTTTTGATGAAGTCTATCCGGGAACTTATTATGTGTTTAACGGACAGACAATCGTTGATTACCTTGAGCAGGACCCGGACCAGCGGTTCAGTACTTTCATCCAGATTCTTAAGAAAGCAAGGGTCTACGGAGAGTTGGAAACCTACGGGACATATACATGCTTTGCCCCGACTGATTCCGCTTTTGCCAAATACTTCAAGGCCAGGAATATCCAATCGGTCGATTCCCTGTCATTTGAGGATTGCGATACGATAGTAAGGACCCATCTTATAAATGCAGTCCTTTTTCTTACTGACCAGACTGAAGGCGGATTGCCTACAGTGAACCAGCTGAACCGCTATCTTGTCCTTAATTATACAGAGGATACACTTGATGACGGCGTTATCAAGGCGCGCCCGACAATAAACAGGGAGGGCGTGGTCATTAACGGCGACGATACTGTTGAGAACGGAGTAGTTCATGTTATGGATAATGTCATAAGGGTATCCGGAGATTATATCTATGATATCGTCAAGCAGAATCCCCGTGTGAGCCTGTTCTTCAGTGCCCTTAACCTGGTCGGGCTTGAGGATTCCCTGCAGAAATGGCATGACCGCACATATCCTACTATAAGTTATGACTCCGCATATGAAGGCATCAAGCGTGATGGCGGTGGCTCTACTTATACTATCAGATATATGCCGGAGCGAAATTTCGGTTTCACTGTCTTTGCTGAACCCGATGAAGTCTATGCGGCTCACGGAATTAACACCCTTTCGGACCTGATAGATTATGCCAATAACGTCTATCATGCATCTTATAAGGAGGAATATGATTCACTCGGTTCCAGATATGATACAATATGGCGTGACCAGCGTTGCCCGCTGCCCCGTTTCGTGGAGTATCATATCCTGCCTTTCAGTATACCGTCAGCCATCAATTTCAATTGTCGTGAGGATATAATAAAAGCAAAAGTCGAGACCAGCATTCTTGATGCGGAGGATTATTTTGAGGCCTATCTTCCGCATTCCATCATGCGTATTTCGAGAATCCTGGGCAATGGTACCTACAGCGGTGTCTACATCAACCGCCGCGGAGTGGGTGATTCCGGAGAAGGTGAGATAAACCGCAGTTTCTATCGCGGCATCAAGATATCGGATGTTGAATCCGAAACCTTGAACGAGGGATGTAACGGCTATATGTTCTACATCGATGATATCCTTGAATACTCTGATTTTATCAGGACCGATATATTGGATCGCCGTATGAGGATAGACTGCTGTACGCTTTCGCCTGATTTCCTTACTTCGGGTGCGCGTCAGAAGAAGACTGACAGCAACTATGAAGGTGTAGGATTCCTGGAGCCTACCAATTTCCACTCATATAATCAGAATTACTGCATGTGGGTGCGTAGCGCATTCGTGGCCAATATCAGTTATCAGGGCGACGGAGTGGACCTGCAGGGTAACTATGATATCCTGCTCAAACTGCCGCCTGTACCGCATGACGGAACCTGGGAGCTGCGTCTCTCTTACCGCGGATCGGCAGGCTGCGGAGTGGTCCAGAATTATGTGGGCGATTCTCCGCTCAACCTGTTGCCCTGCGGCATCCCGACTGACCTGCGTCTTTCGGCAGCCGCAAATCCCAACATACGTTGGATTTCGGATGAGGATTTTGATGGAGATTCTATAGCCATTGACAGTTATGACAAAGCCATGCATAACCGAGGCTATATGAAAGGCCCAGACTCCCATTATACCGGAGACAAGGAGAATGGCGGAGAGACATTCCGCAATTACAGCGGTGGCCTGATTGCACGCCGTGTGATAACGACGGATTATTTCATGGCCCATAAGAACTATTACCTCAGAATGAGGCTTGTGCTGGAGAATCCCCAGGCCGAGATGAACTTTGACTACATGGAGTGGTGTCCCAAGAGCATATTCAGCCTGAAGGAGGACAGACACTAAAGACAGTTACGGTAGAAAAAGCGGAATGTACGTTTCTTGAGATACTCGCTGCCCAGGTCATGCGTGTGGCCGGGCAGATAGAGTTGCTCAAAGTCCTTGCCGTGTTTGACCAGTTCGGACACGACCTGAAGGGTTGATGCAGGATCGACATTGTCGTCCATCTCACCGTTGATGAGGAACAGTTTGCCCTCCATGCGCCAGGCGTTATCCACATTCGAGTTCTCGGAATACCAGGGGCCAATGGGCCATCCCATCCACTGCTCGTTCCACCATATCTTGTCCATCCGGTTGTCATGGCAGCCGCACAGGGCAACTGACACCTTATAGAAATCATTGAAGAACAGCAGTGCGGAGAGTGCGTTCTGGCCACCGGCGGAGTATCCGTATATACCCATGTTGGAGGTGTCCATATATGGGTATTTCTTTTGTGCCGCCCTGATCCACAGTATGCGGTCCGGGAAACCGGCGTCCTTGAGGTTGCGGTAAGCAACGTCCTGGAAACTCTTGGAACGGTTGTCGGTGCCCATGCCGTCGATGGTAACTACAATGAATCCCATCTCGACCAGGTGGCTGAAACGCTCATATGTGCTGAAATCCTTGGTTACGAACGAATCGTGAGGGCCTGAATAGATGTATTCAACCACAGGGTATCTCTTTTTGGGGTCCATGTTGGACGGACGGTATATGTTGCCCCATATCTCTGTCTTGCCGTCACGGCCCTTGGTATGGAAAACCTCGGGTACTATATATCCGGCGTTGAGCATGCCGCTTATGTCCTGTTTCTGCAGTTTAAGTAGAACCTTGCCGTCAGTGGCGCTGCGCACAACGCTCTCATATGGTTTGTCCGGGCGTGACCAGTTGTCAACAAACATGGTCCAGTCACGGTTGGGATGAACCTGATGATTACCGTCATCTGGCGTGAGGTCTGTAATCCTGTTGTTCTTAAGATCCAGTCTGAGCAGATGCTTGTTGTATGGATCTTCGCCTTTTGATTCGCGGTATCCGTTGGCGTAGAACAGTATGTAACCTTGTTCTTCATCAATACGCTGTATCTCACGTACGTTCCATGGTCCTTTTGTGAGTTGACGTATGCTGCCGTCTTCTGTATCTATCATATACAGGTGACGCCAGTCATCCCGCTCCGAAATCCACAGAATGTGGCGTCCGTCATTCATCCAATGGCGGTAGAGGTCATTGTAATAGACGAATGTGGATGATTCCTCCTGAGCCAGAATGCGGGATGTGCCGTCCGTGTTTACGGCAACCATCTGGTAGAGCTGGTGTCCGCGCAGGTTGTACTCAAAGGTAAAGAATCTGGAGTCGGCGGACCATCGGCCCAGACTGAGGTCATACTGGTTCTGCCATGCGGAGACGTCAATAGGTATCTGTTTCAGCTGCTCTATGCCGAACAGGGCGGGGCAGGCCTGAGGCAACGGGTCGCCAGGCTTGTCATAGTCAAGCCATCGGTAGGTGGGCTGCACCTGATTGTCGGGGCGTGAGTTGCGCAGAAGGATCTGGCGCTCCGTATGGTCCTGCTTACGTATGGCTGCTATGAACCTGGAATCGGCAGACCACAGATATTGTACATAGCCGTCATGCTCGTTGCCGTCAAAACTGAGTTGAGTCAGTTCTCCTGATTCAACGTTGCGTACCCAGATGTTGTGGTCACGGACCAGACATTCCCACTTTCCGTCGGGCGAACGGGTTCCGGCGTCTATCCGGCCTCCAAAACCGTTATAACCACCACCGTATCCGCCCCAAGCGCCTCGCTGACGATCTGGTGTGCGGTATCCGTCGACCGTATCCTTAGGCACGGCGGTCCTGGTCATTGACCTCAGGTCCACCTTGTAATATTCTGTACCGTCCATGCCCTCAGTCTGGTAACAGAATGTATAAGGGTCTTTCCAAAGAGGGGTTACGGGGCCGTATTTATCCTTGTAGAGGTATGCGTAAACCTTATCTACCGCTTTCTTGTAGAGTGTCTCAAAACCATCATCGGACTGTGCCTTGACGGATGGAGCAACTGTGATGAGAATTAATAATGACGATGCTGTGCGGGTGATTATGTTCATATCAAAATGAAAATTTTCTGCAAAATTAATCATAAACGGTTTTCAGTGAACAATGATACTGAAATACCTTTATATTTGTGATTAGTTGAAACCAATAAATGCACGTTATTATGAACATAAACAACATTATGGCAGACCTGGAGCGCAGGCATCCGGGCGAGAAGGAGTATCTTCAGGCAGTACGTGAGGTGCTAATCAGTGTTGAACCTGTTTATAATCAGCATCCTGAATTTGAGGATGCCAAGATAGTGGAACGTATGGTCGAGCCAGACCGCATCTTTACCTTCAAGGTGCCATGGACTGATGACAATGGTGAAATCCATGTCAATACCGGCTATCGTGTGCAGTTCAACAACGCCATAGGACCTTACAAGGGAGGTCTCAGGTTCCATTCATCGGTAAACCTTTCCATCCTTAAGTTTCTGGGATTTGAGCAGACTTTCAAGAATGCCCTGACCACATTGCCTATGGGTGGCGGCAAAGGCGGGTCGGATTTCTCGGCACGTGGCCGTTCGGCAGCGGAGATTGAGCGTTTCTGCCACAGTTTCATGCTTGAGCTGTGGCGTAACATAGGTCCCGATACCGATGTTCCGGCAGGTGATATAGGTGTAGGCGCCCGTGAGATAGGTTATCTGTACGGCATGTACAAGAAACTGGCGCGTGAGAATACAGGCGTGCTGACAGGCAAGGGCCTGACGTTTGGAGGTTCCAGAATACGTCCCGAGGCTACCGGATTCGGTGCGCTTTATTTCCTTCGCCAGATGCTGCAGGACCGCGGTGATACGCTTGAGGGCAAGACCTTTGGCCTGAGCGGATTCGGAAACGTGGCCTGGGGCGCTGCCCGTAAGGCTACAGAACTGGGTGCCAAGGTTGTTACCCTGTCTGGTCCAGACGGCTATGTCTATGACAAGGATGGTCTTAACGACGAAAAGATTGCATATATGCTGCAGTTGCGCGCCACCAACAACGATGTGATTGCACCTTATGCCCAAAAGTTCAATGCAGAGTTCTTTGCGGGCCGTAAACCTTGGGAGTGTAAGGTTGACATTGCCATGCCTTGCGCCACACAGAATGAGCTGAACGGTGACGATGCCGCACAGCTGATTGCCAACGGCGTCAAGTATGTGGCAGAGGTATCTAATATGGGTTGTACGCCGGAGGCTATCGATGCTTTCATAGCCGCACGCGTGCTCTACGGTCCGGGTAAGGCTGTGAATGCCGGCGGTGTGGCTACCTCCGGGCTGGAGATGACTCAGAACGCCATGCATCTGTCATGGTCGGCCCAAGAGGTCGATGCCCGTCTGCATACTATCATGAGCGATATTCATGAGCAGTGCGTCAAGTACGGTACTGAGCCTGACGGCTACGTTAACTATATGAAGGGCGCCAACATAGCCGGCTTCATGAAAGTTGCTCAGGCTATGCTGGAACAGGGATTCTTAGGTTGAGATTCGTTTGTCTGGGGAAAGAAACAGATATGCCGGTTCTGAGACTACGGCCCTTCGGGCCTATCCCTCCCACATCCCGACAAGCTACCCTAAAATGTAGGAGCAGGCTCCTGCATTCCATGGCATCTTATTGTGCTGCGGGCCCCTCCCTCTGACGCGCCGAGGGTGGCGACGGTCTCTGAACCGGCATATCTGTTCCTTTCGCTCGTGTTGAAACCGATAAAGGGATGGAGTCTTTTTTAATGAATGATTGACAGGATATTATGGACGTAATTAAAAAGAGAATAGCAGAATTGCGCCGGAAGATGACGGAGTGGGGGTGGGATGCTGCCGTTACGGTGGGCGAGGATCCCCATAACAGTGAATATACACCCAAACGTTGGTGTCAGCGTGAGTTTATAAGCGGTTTTACGGGATCGGCCGGTGTGGTGGTCGTGACAGCCGGTCATGCCGGGCTGTGGACCGATTCCCGCTACTGGATACAGGCTGCACGTGAACTTGAAGGCAGCGGGATAGAACTACACAAGATGGTATCGGTAGAGGACAAGGACTGGATAAAGTGGATTGCGCAGAATGTTCCGGCCGGCGGTAAGGTGGGAATAGACGGACTGTGCATGAGCATGAATGAAGCCATTCAGCTGGGCAGTGCTATAGAGGCAAAAGGGGCTAAGGTTGTCTCCAGACCGGATTATCTGGAGGAGCTGTGGCCGGACCGTCCGCTACTTCCGCAGGGTGCCGTGTGGCTGCATGATGACAAGTATGCAGGACGCAGCAGGACAGAAAAACTCTCGTGGCTGCGTGGTGAACTGGAGACCAGAGGATGCCGTTACATGTTCCTGAACTGTCTGGACCAGATTGCCTGGCTGCTTAACATAAGGTCCGGTGATGTGGAGTACTGCCCGTTTGTGATATCGTTTGCACTGGTAGGCCCCGACAGTGTGGAACTGTTCGCCGAGATTTCAAAATTCGGTAACGATGTGCTTGCCGAACTTAAAAAAGCCTGTATTAACGTGCATCCCTACGGTGAAGTGGGACAGTATATCGGTTCCTTGAAAGCCGATGGTCGCATCATGATAGATTCCGGCTCACTCAATTACGAGACCGGAAAGGCCATTGCCGGTACGTTCGGACAGGAGAATACCGTATCGGGGGAATCGCCTGTGGAACTGGCTAAATCTGTCAAGAACGATGTTGAGATAGAGGGATTCCGCAAGGCATACATACAGGACGGAATTGTCCAGACACGTTTTTTCAAGTGGCTTGAGGAGAAGATGGCTGCCGGAGACAAAGTGACGGAGTCGGATGCCGCCGACAAACTGCATGAACTGCGTGCCGCTATGCCCGATTTCCTGGATGAGAGTTTTGAGACCATATCGGCCTACGGAAAGAATGCCGCATTGCCGCATTATACGACAGTCAGGGGGCAGGATGCCGTTCTGGAGCCTCATGGATTATATCTTAATGACAGCGGAGCACATTATAAATATGGTACTACCGATATTACACGTACCGTTCCGCTGGGTCCTCTGACGGAATTGGAACGCGAGGATTATACGCTTGATATGATGGCTATGATTGACCTGGCAATGGCTATATTTCCGGAAGGCACTCCCGGATGTCGTATCGATGCTATCGCACGTCGTCCGCTTTGGCAGAGCAAGCGAAATTTCGGACATGGGACTGGTCATGGCGTGGGTAACGTACTGTCAGTACATGAGGGGCCTCAGACAATACGACAGAACCTTAAGGACCAACCCATGCTTCCGGGCATGATAACGTCTGACGAACCCGGTATTTATCGTGAAGGCTATCATGGTATAAGGCATGAGAACATGATACTTTGTGTACCGGCGGGAGAGAACGGATTCGGACGGTGGCTGGCTTTTGAGACCCTGACCAAGACATATCTGGATACATCTGCACTGATTGTTCCTATGATGGAGAAAAAACAGATAGAATGGCTGAATACATTCAATGCGGATGTTTTTGATACGTTGCGTCAGGAACTTACAGATGATGAGGTTGCCTGGCTGGCTGTAAAGACCGCTGCAGTTCGTGTTCAGTAAACAGATGCGGTCCTATAGCGTTTTTTGAAGTTTTAACTCTTTTGTTATATGGACTACAGCGTTGCTGTGACTACCTTTGTAATCGAATAATAACAACTCTCATGCAAGTTCAACCCCTGTTCCTCCTGATTCCCGCTGTTGTCGGGTTCTTCTGGCTTGTGGCTTTTGTGATTTTTACTCCTGGAAATGTTTTTTTCAGAAAGTTGAAGCGTTTCATTGCCGTCTTGTCTTTTTTCTTCCTTTTCTCATATCTGTCATCCGATACGGACTCAAGACTGATGCTGCACTTTGTACTGTTTGAGCAGGTATGCGCATTAGCCATTGTGCCTTCTTTCTTGTCTCTTGTTGAGGAATACGGAAACAAGATAAGGTCTTCATTGCTTTTCAGGCTGTGCTGTGTGATTCCTATGATACATATTGTCATTGGAATTGAATCTGTGTTCGTTGCAGGTTTTGAAAAGTCGGTTGATATATATCTGGAATCCATGTCCTTTAACGGACCCATGTTCCCGTTCCTTGAAAATAACGGTCAAATGGTTTTTTATGCCTCTTATACATATATGTTCAGGACGTTTGTGCTGATCAATTTCCTTCTCTTCGCCATCAATGTGATGAGTTGTGCCATCAATGGCAAATGCAGGGCCTCTGACGTGTTCGGTTTCCTGTTCAGAGGCGGAAAGACCTATCTTTCCCCTGTCATCTTTTCCCAGACATTGCTTATCCTTCTAATTGTAGTCCCGGTGCTAGTTTTGGGTAAAGAGTGTTATGCCGGACGCATAGTCATTACGGCAATGGCCTGTTTGCTTTTGGGATATCTGATTGCGGTTATATCATTAGTCGGGGCCGGTGGTCCTTCCGATGGTATGTCTTCACTTAAGATTATCATTGGATCCATAAAAGATAGAAAAGCTAAAAACTGACAGGGGATATGGCTATGGCGTTGTTGCTATTCTTTCCTCTTTATTTAATGCGGTAATTAACGGATAAAAAAACGAGAGACTCGCTGCACAGCGGGTCTCTCGTTCTCAATAGTCCTTTTCCAATAATTGAAATTTAGATGAACCGGTTTCACAACCAATCTTCTCTCTCCTTGTTTGCGTTACAAATATATGCTCATTTTTGGGTTGACCAATTTTTTTTTAGTGTTAAATGTGTGTGGATATAACAAAATTTACGAATTGGGAATGCAATTTGTAAATATGACACTGATTTCCGCCTTGATTTTAAAATAAATGACACGAATTTGAATAATCAAGTGGTGATTCGCCTTGAATAACCAGTGTGTTTTGTTTTACTGAATATTTTTTGGTTTAACGTTGATTAACACAATTGCAGGCGGATCCTGAATTTGTGATGATAGCGTAACGTAAAAAAAGCAGAAAAGCGGGACTTCACAGTTCCGCTTTCCTTGAAATAAAATCTAATACCATGAAAAACACGTAGCAAAGATAACGACCACATTCGTTATTTCCAAGAGATGAGCGTTTTTTTTGTAATTTTGCATCGAAAAACTTTCTAAGTCATGTACGGATCAGGTAAAGGTGCCCGCAGGCATTATTCTACGGATATAATAAAGAGGTATGAAGTATCATACGATACCACTTTATTGGAGTTCCTTTTCAATTCTTTGAATAATCTCAGCAAGACAGAAGTAAAATCCCTTCTTAAGTATAAACATGTGGCTTTGAAGGGTGCTGCCGTTACCCAATTCGATACTCCTTTGTCAGCTGGTGACGTAGTCGAAGTCAATTTCGGCCGATCTTTTTTCAAGTTCAACCATCCTCTTATAAAAGTTCTCTATGAGGATAAATGGATGTTAGTAATTGTCGTGATTATGTACGTCATGACAACCCGGATGCAGAACTTTACGTGTGTCACCGTCTTGACCAGTACACTTCGGGAATCCTTATTTTCTCCAAAGACCATGACATGATGCTTGAGATGCGCTCTAACTGGGATTTTTATGTAAAGGAAAGAAAATATGTCTGTGTAACCGAGAATGTTCCGGCACGCAGTGAAGATACGATAGAGAGCCTGCTTACCCAGAACGACCATATGCAGGTGTTCTCAACTACCGATGAGTCCAGGGGACAACTTGCCGTAACGCATTACAGGGTGATCCAGTCCCGTGGACGTTATGCCCTGGTTGATGTGGAGATATTTACCGGTAAGAAAAACCAGATAAGGGTACATATGTCCGAAATGGGTTGCCCAATTGCAGGTGACCTTAAATATGGTGCCGAAACCAATCCTGCCCGTCGTCTGATGCTTCATAATTATTGTCTCTCCTTCATTCATCCGGTGAACGGCGAACTTATGCGGTTTACACTGCCGACACCTTCTGTTTTCCGCAAAATCACAACCCCTGACAGATAATGAAGAAGAGTTTCAAACCCGGAACCATGATTTACCCGCTTCCGGCTGTACTTGTCAGTTGCGGATCATCTCCACAAGAATACAACGTGCTTACTGTTTCCTGGACAGGAACCGTCTGCACCAATCCGCCTATGTGCTATGTGTCAATACGTCCCGAACGTCATTCGTATGATATAATAAAACGTAACGGCTGTTTCGTGATAAATCTGACGACCAAATCCCTGGCTCGTGCCACAGATTTCTGCGGCGTACGTTCAGGGCGTGACTGCAACAAGTTCAAAGAGTCGGGGATCACGCCAGGAAAGGCTGAGGTCGTGTCGGCCCCCACGGTTGACGAGTCTCCTGTGTCAATAGAATGCAAGGTGGTGGATGTGAGGCCGCTTGGCTCTCATGACATGTTCCTGGCCGAGGTGGTGAATGTGCTTGTGGATGAAAAATATATCGATGAAAACGGCAAAATTGATATGGCCGCCATGGATCTTATAGCGTATACCCATGGAGAATATTTTGACGTTTCCAATCCGAACGGTTTCTTTGGGTGGTCAGTCCGCCGTAAGAAAGTCATAAAACGCGAGAGAAAATAGTTCTCAATAATTCAGGAATCTGATAAATCTTTCCGGGTCGGGGTCAAAAGTATATGGTCCGGCCAGAAGGTTACCCTTGAAATCTGTTATGACGTAAAAGGGTTGTGCGTTGGCTCCGAACTTGTAACGTTGCAGTAGACTCCATTTGTCGCCAATGGTACGTATTTTTACTTTTGTGCCGTTTTCAACGACAGATACGGTCTCCTTCAGTGGGGTCTTGTCATCTACGAACAGAGATACCAGAATGAATTTCTGCCGGATTGTTTCTGAAACCCTGGGGTCTGTCCAGACTGAAGCCTCCATCTTGCGGCAGTTTACACAGCCATATCCGGTAAAATCAATCAGGATAGGCTTGCCGCTTCGGGATGCTTCGTCAATAGCCTGATTATAGTCTGTGAACTGCGGCTCTACGTAATTAAGGTGAGCACCGAATATCTGTGTGCTCATAGGCGGGGTGAATGCGCTTATGGCCTTAAGGGGCTTGCCCCATAATCCTGGTGCCAGCCATGCTGCGAATGCCAGGCAGAGTATTCCGGAAACTACTCCCGCAACCCCTGCCTTCTGCCTGATGCCGTTTTTCCTGCGGTTGAACAGTCCCAGCAGATACAATCCAAGGAACAGTGCCATCAGCAGCCACAACAGTACGAACAGATCGCGGGGTAGTATGCCCCAACCGTATGCCATATCGGCAACTGACAGGAATTTTAGCGAGAATGCCAGTTCTATTACTCCGAGAGATACTTTAACCCGGTCCATCCAGCTTCCGGATTTGGGTACCGACTTAAGCCAGCCGGGAAACATGGCAAACAATGTGAACGGGATGGCCATAGCCAGAGAGAAACCGGACATCCCTACAGTAGGCGCCAGGATACTGCCTGTGGATGCGGCGTCAACAAGCAGAAAGCCGATAATGGGGCCGGTACATGAGAAGGAGACTATGGTCAGTGTGAGCGCCATGAAGAATATGCCTCCGATACCTGATGTGGCCGATTTCCGGTCTGTGCCAGTGCTCCAACGCGATGGAAGCGTGATTTCAAACAACCCGAAGAAGGACAGGGCGAATACTACCAGTATAACGAAAAACAGGATGTTGACTACCGCATTGGTGGCCAGAGCGTTGAGGGCATTGGCTCCGAAGAGTAGGGTTATGAGCAACCCCAATGCCACATATACGGCTATTATTGACAAACCATACGTAACAGCGTCTGTGATTGCCTTGCTGCGTGAAGATGAACGTTTCAGAAAGAAACTCACAGTCATGGGTATGACAGGCCAGACGCATGGGGTGAGCAATGCGATAAGTCCTCCTATGAAACTGGTAAGGAACAGCCCCCAAAGGCTTCCACCCCGGTTTACGCCATTATCCGGGCTGTAACTGACGGGAGCCCATAGTTGAGGATCATAACCTTCAATCTGCGATATGCCGTATCTGCTGCCGGTCGTTTGGATAGTGCCGGCGGCATTCTGTGCCGTGGCGTCGTCGTGCCTGAATTCTATCTTCTGTGGGGGAAGGCAACTTTCATCATCGCAAGCTCCGTATGTGAGCGCACCCTCCATGAACCATCCGGTCCCTGAGATTCTGAAATCCTGATGGAAAGAGACTTTTTTCTCAAAATATCTCACTCTCATCCCGAATACTGGATCCTCCCTGTCAATTTCAGTGCCTGTAAAGAGCAGATCTGAAACTGGCTGAAGTCCGTGTATCGTATCAAAGGTGAGTTCCGCACTTATAGGGCCACCATCCGGAAGAGAAGTGGAATAAACATGCCATCCTGAAGATATGGTCAGGTCAAACGTAAGTCTGACCAAATCCTCCGAAATCTCTTCCAGGTGCTCTGATGTCTGTACAGGTTTGAGTGACGGTCCGAACGGTGCCGCCAGAAGAAAAGCCAATATGTAAGATAGAAGTGTCATATCTGTTGATTTTGCGCGAAGATAATCAAAAAACACGTATCGGATTGTCGGGAAATAATGATATATTCGCATCTGAAAGAGATAAACATATCAAAATAACCATATGGACAGAAAACGTTTTATGATAATCAACAGTGCGCTTTTGGCCGCCGTTGTAACAGCTTTGATAATTATGATAATCCCCAAGGAAGACAGTAAGGTGTTTATTGGCAGGAGCGATATCCGTATCGAGGACAGGAAGTTCACCCCTGAAGTGTTGTGGTCAATGGGACGCATTGGAGGTGTGGCTGTTTCGCCGGACAAGACCAAGATTGCCTATCAGGTGTCATATTACAGCGTCAGGGAGAACGCCAGTCATACTGTAATCTGTGTTACTGATATGGAAGGCAATTCCGTCACCCTGACAAAGAGTGCCGCATCAGAACATAGTCCTGCCTGGCTGGATGACAACCATATAGCCTTCCTGACCGCCGAAAAGGGCATTCAGCAGATTTTCAGCATGGATGTTAAAGGCAAACACCGCAAGCAGCTGTCATTTATGGAGAAGGATGTCGAAGGATTCCTTTTCTCGGAAGACAGGAAGAACGTGCTGATGATTATGAGCGTACCCAACCCCCTGGTGAAGGAGAGACAGTATGAGGATCTGCCCAAGGCAAGCGGAATGATAGCCGATGACCTGATGTTCCGTCACTGGGACAGTTGGGTGACATCTCTGCCGCATCCGTATGTGGCACAGTTTGAAGGAGGCAGGGTCTCCGGGAATGTAAAGGATTTGCTTGAAGGTGAACCTTTTGAGAGTCCGATGCTGCCGTTTGGAGGCATTGAGCAGTTTGCATGGAGTCCGGACGGCAAGGAGGTGGCATACACCTGCCGAAAGAAGACCGGTATGGAATATTCCAAAAGCACTGATTCTGACATATACCTTTATAATATAGAGACTGGCAGCGTAAGGAACATCTGCAAATTGCCTGGAGCAAGTGACCTGAATATGGGCTATGATATCAACCCAAAGTTCAGTGCCGACGGAAAATACATCGCATGGCAGAGCATGGAGCGTGACGGTTACGAGAGTGATATAAACCGTCTTTACGTGATGGATCTTAATAGCGGCCGGAAATGGTCGGTAACCGACAATTTTGATAGTAATGTGGATGATTTCATCTGGGCCGGCGAAAAGGATTATTTCTATTTCATCGGTTCATGGCAAGGGTGTATGTCAATTTTTACCGTCGATCTGCAAGGAAATATCATTCCGGTCAATACAGATCCCTGCGATTACAATTCGCTGGCATTGGCCGATAACAACAGTCTGGTAGTGACACGTCAGTCCATGAGATTCGCAACCGAGATATTCAGGGTTGACATAAAACGCGGACTTGCAGCCAAGATTACAAATGAGAACAATCATATCTATTCCCAACTTGACAACATAAAGGTCGAGGCGCGGGCAGTCAAGACGACCGACGGTAAGGATATGCTGACCTGGGTGGTGTTCCCGCCAAATTTTGATCCGAACAAGAAATATCCTACTATCCTTTTTTGCGAGGGTGGTCCGCAGAGCATGGTATCTCAGTTCTGGAGTTACAGGTGGAATTTCCGCATAATGGCGGATCAGGGGTATATAGTAGTCGCCCCCAACCGTCGCGGCCTCCCCGGATTCGGACGTAAATGGCTGGAGGATATCAGCGGTGACTACGGTGGCCAGTGCATGCAAGACCTCCTGTCTGCCATTGATGATATCAGCAAGGAACCTTACGTGGACAAGGATCGCCTGGGATGCGTAGGCGCAAGTTTCGGAGGATATTCAGTCTATTGGCTGGCCGGTCATCATGAGGGCCGTTTCAAGTGCTTCATCGCTCATGACGGTATATTCAACCTGGAGCAGCAATTCGTTGAGACAGAGGAGATGTGGTTCCCTCAGTGGGATCTGGGTGGCCCGTATTGGGAGAAGAACAGTGTTACGCAGAGTACTTATGCTGCGTCACCGCACCTTTTTGCGGATAAGTGGGATACTCCGATACTTTGTATTCACGGAGAGAAGGATTACCGTATACTCTACTCTCAGGCAGTGTCGGCCTTCCAGGCTGCCAGGTTGCGCGGTGTTCCGGCAGAACTGCTCCTGTTCCCCGATGAGAACCACTGGGTGCTCAAACCCCAGAACGGCGTACTTTGGCAGAGAACCTATTTTAATTGGCTTGACAGATGGCTCAAACGATAATATACATTCTGTTCTCACTGCCGGCACTTACTATCATCATAGCTTCAATCCTGCTGGCAATACGTGGTAAGGGCGCACCCAGAATCAGGTATCCTATGATAAACATGATGCTTGTGGTGGCGTCGAGCATGCTGTTTTATGCACAATACTATAATCCATATCTTGCAGCCAGATACTCCTGGGGATTTGATTTCCTGTACTGTTTGATAACACCGTTCTGCGCACCCGCCTACTACCTTTTCGTGAACTGTCTTACGGATATAAAACGCCGTCCGGTCACCAATGTGCTGGTGTTTCTCCCTTCTGTCATCTTTGCGGTTCTGCTGGTATCGGCCCAATTGCTTATGGATGGATCCGAAAGGCATGCGTACATTTGCAATGAGATACTGGGGCAGAACATCCAGATTGAGTCTTCGGTGGCTTATACCTGGATGGTGATGATAGCAAAGAAACTGTTCAGCGTTTTCATGCCGGCTCAGGGAGTAATTGTAATGGTATATGGAGAGTTCAGGCTTAATACCTATCTCAGAATGCATGAGAATTTCACTCCTTCAAACCAGTCTGACAAGAAGATCAAGATACGCGGTATTCATGTCCTTACCATACTTGTCATACTGACAGGCATGATAATGTCATCGATTCCGGTTTATGAGAGTACCAACCATATTCCGCTCGTGGCGATTGCAGTGGCTGGTCAGGTGATACTGGTCTCATTGATTGTACACAATGTGATGCAGCTGGAGTATTCGGCCGAGGAGATGCATGGGAGAGTGGAAAATCCAGGCTACCTGGTTGAATCAGAACCTCTTGCGCAGTCTCCTGTACAACCACCTGTTATAAAGCACCAATCCGACCCGGTTAGCAAGGAGCCGTTGATAAATGAGGAGGCTGTTCCTGTAACACTTATTGAAAGGATAGACAATGCCATGCAGAAAGACAGCCTTTTCCTTAAATCGGATCTGTCATTGGTATCACTCTGTGAACTGATAGGTACCAACCGTACTTATGCATCAAAGGCCATAAAGGATGCCAAGGGGTGCAATTTTTCGGATTACGTAAACCGTTTCAGACTGGATTACGCAATACAACTGATGAAGAAGACTCCCAAGGACGAAATTGTAGTCCAGAATATAGCTATGCAGTGCGGTTGCGGCTCTATCCAGAGTTTCTACCGTTATTTCAAGTTGTTCTACAACCTGACTCCTACCCAGTGGATTGAACTTAATAAATAATCCTATTTACGCTGCTGCTTCTGCAGACGCTCCTGCTCTTTCTGCAGAGCTTCCAGACGTGCCATCATGTTGTTGCCGCCTGTCTTGCGTTTGCTGGGGTCATTCCGGCTGGCTTCATAATCGGCTTCAAGCTTGGCCAGGATGGCTTTGTCATCGGTAGAGCGGCGCAGCCATATCATGGTGATTATACCTACCAGACCTGATATGAAGTAGTAGTAGCACAGACCGGATGAGTAGTTGTTGAACGAGAAGAAGAAAATCACCGGCATGAGATACATCATCCAGCGCATCATCTTCATCGTATCCTCCTGTCCGGGAGCCATCTGCTGCTGTTGCATTGAGTAGATAGTGTTGATTATGTTGGTGACGCAGAACAGAAGGCAGAATATGCTGAGGTGATTGCCGATGAGCGGTATGTTTGTGTTCCATCTGATAAGCTCGTCAAATCCCGTAAGGTCCGTAGCCCAGAGGAAACTCTGCTGACGCAGCTCTATGGCGTTGGGCACAAAGAAGAAGAACGCCATCCATACAGGCATCTGTATGAGTGAGGGAAGGCATCCTCCCATGGGACTTACTCCGTATTTGCTGTATACGGCCATGGTTTCCTGCTGTTTTTTCATGGCGTCCTCAGGCTTGGGGTACTTGGCGTTCACTTCATCCACGTATGGCTTGAGGGCACGCATCTTGGCCGATGACATATAACTCTTGACCTGCGCGGGGAATACCAACACCTTTACGATAAGTGTCATAAGCAGGATCACGATACCCATATTCAGGTTCCACTTGGAGAGGAGCGTAAACAGAGGTATTATGAGGAAA
>CADCLI010000050.1 GCA_902802285.1 uncultured Bacteroidales bacterium | reverse complement strand
ATAAACGGTATCGAGGTTGGCGGCGGCTCTATCCGTATCCACGACAGCAAGCTGCAGGCTACCATATTCAAGATCCTGGGCTTTACCCCTGAGCAGGCTCAGGCCAAGTTCGGATTCCTGATGAACGCATTCAAGTTCGGTGCACCTCCTCACGGTGGTCTGGCATTCGGACTGGACCGCTTTGTGAGCATCTTTGCCAAGCTGGACAGCATCCGCGACTGCATAGCGTTCCCCAAGAACAACTCAGGCCGCGACGTCATGCTGGATGCTCCCGGTCCTCTTGACCAGTCCCAGCTGGACGAGCTTCAGCTTAAAGTTGACCTGAAATGATACAAAAGGGGACAGTCCCCTTTTGTACTTTTTTTGACCGCTTCTCGTAATTGGGGAGCGGTTTTCTTTTACACTCCGCCGGACTAACCACCGTTGGGACGCAACGTTCCGCGACTACTCGAGCTCCTTCCAAGACCTAAACATCGATCTCCTCCTTTTTAATCCCCTTCGGGGCTTAACAGTCGTCAAACACCGCGATGTTCTTAACGGCCTTTCCAGGGCTCTCGCTTAACGTCGCTGCACTGATGGTCCCAAAGGTGGTTAGTCCAGCTCCGTGCAAAATAAAACCTCTGCTCACTGGGAATTTTATTCAGTCGAACTATTTCAGCAGGGACGCTAATAAGAAACAGTTTATTCCACAATTGCAGTATATTTGCAAAAAACGGACAAATATGAGACATTGCAGGTACGGATTGAGATTGACGCTTGTTTTGGGAGCCGGCATGGTATTAGGGGCTTGTACGGGAAGCGGATGGACTGATAGAGAAAGGATGATCATATCATTGTCTGATTCTGTCATGTTTGTAACTACGTTGCCGCAGGACAGCGTTCAGTTGCGTACTCCAAGCATTGATGTAGGTCCCCGTGAGTTACAGTCCGATGAACTCAAGACTCTTATGGCTAAGATGTTGCGTACCGTTACTGACCCGTCGCAGGATGGAGTGGGGATTGCTGCTCCCCAGGTGGGTATAAACAGACGCATTATCTGGGTGCAGCGCCTTGATAAGGAGGATGAACCGTTTGAGTGTTACGTGAATATACACATTGACAGCCTTTACGGCGGTACGCGGCGCGGTCCGGAGGGATGCTTATCGGTCCCGGGGTATCGCGGTATGGTTACACGTAGTAACAATGTGATTATCTCATACTCCGACCTCGAATCGGGCAATACGGTAAAAGAAGAGATAGAAGGTTACACGGCTGTCATATTCCAGCACGAGTGTGATCACCTGGATGGTATCCTCTACGTTGACAGGGCCGATACCGTCTATATCAACCAAGCCTGGATGGAGGAACTCAAACAATTCGACTACACTCGTCCCGATTGGTGGTAAAATGATACAAAAGGGGACAGTCCCCTTTTGTACTATTTTTGACCGCTTCTCTTTTTGGAGGAGCGGTTTTTTTTGTTGGGATGTTGATTGATTGTTTGCTCTATTTCCAAGAACATTTCATTGCTGTCTTGCCATTGACCCGATGCAAACTGTTTTTCGCCTTCAGCAACCATTTGATGTATTTCTTCAATGGAGTAGGGATTGTGTTGAACTGTCGTCTTTGCAAACATACCTCTATTGCCGGCATTTACAGCATAAGGTATTGCCGGTTCGCAAACTTCTGTTTTAATGTTTTTCATATAATTCAGTCAAATAATTAATTGTATGACAAATATATTGTTTTTGAAGGAAATAAGCAAATTAAAAGCATAGAGGAAGAATATAATTCAAACCAAGAAGAGAATCCTATGTGCGCGTGGCATTCCGGTTTACGGAGCCTGGATATGAGTATTCGGGAGCGTCAGTGGAGGGGCGTGAGTGGAGCGCCCTGGAGGATCCCGTTAAGAACGCCGCTTGTTTGAGGAACGTTCGGCCCCGTAGGGGACGATGAGGACGAGTTCGGCGTTTAGGGTCCGGAGGGGTGCGGAATAGCCCCGTAACGTCGTCTCCCGAATACTGATATCCAGGTGGAGGAAACCGGCTTTACCATTTATCATCTACTTTATCTTTTTTAGCAGAAAAAGCTTTGCAGAGTCGTGCGGAAAGCGGAAATTTGCAGGCGTAAAACTTCAGGGTGGGGCGCAATTCCCCGACCGGCGGTAGAGTCCGCGAGCCGAAAGGCCGAACCGTTGCGATTACGGTACCGACAGTATAGTCTGGATGGGAGAAGAATTTATGAGTATCAAAACAGTCCTGTCAGGCGTTATCGCGCCTGCAAAACTCATTTGTGCCAAGGGCGTGAATGAGACATCCGAGTTCAGTTTTTCGGCTATGGCCGGCAGTATGTCATTCAGACTCATCAGGTTTGCGTGCCTATGTGTGTTGTTGTTTGCCAGTGTAGGGGCATCGGCACAGAACACTACAGCATCCATCAGCGGTTCCGTGAAAGACTCTGACGGTGAGCCGCTCCAGGCCGCATCGGTAGTGGTTACCAACAATGAAACCGGCGCATTCTACGGCGCGGTTGCCAATAAGTACGGCATCTTTTCCCTGTCGGGACTCAAGCCAGGCAAGTATCTGGTGACGGTATCGTTCCTGGGTTATCAGGATGTGGCTTATGACAACGTGGTGCTCTCTATGGGTAAGGATTACAATTTCAATGTGATACTTAAGGAGGAGACCAGAAACATCCCGACCGTGACCATACGCGGCGAGAGTACGCACTTTAACGAGACCCGTACAGGTCAGACCTACCACATTGGCAGGGAGAGCATGGCGATGCTGCCGTCAGTTAAACGCAGCATGCTGGATTATACACGTCTGTCGCCCTACAGCGGCATTGAGAACACCATGGCCGGTAGGGACGGCCGCGGTACCACACTCACAATCGATGGGGCAGTACTGAACAACAGCTTTGGTCTTTCGGCCGATCTGCCCGGCGGCGGAACACCTATTTCTATCGATGCAGTCCAGGAGATGCAGGTGGCAATTGCGCCTTACGATGTACGTCAGAGCATCTTTACCGGCGGTGGCATCAATGTAATCACCAAGTCCGGTACAAACACTTTCAAGGGCACTGCCTACACCTATTTCCATAATGAAAAGATGCGCGGTAACCGTATTGACGGCGTGGATCTGGGCAACAGGGTTAGCAACAGTCATACTACAGTTGGATTCACTTTGGGAGGTCCGATACTTAAGGACAAGCTGTTCTATTTTGTTAATGCAGAGTATGTTACCACACCCGGTCCTATTACCGAGTATAAGCTTTCACAGGACGGAGTTGGTGATGATGCCGCAAAGATAAGCCGCGTTACGGCTGCCGATATGGACAAGTTCGCCGCCGCACTCAAGACTTACGGTTATGATGCAGGCGGATATGACCTCACCAACGGTGACCAGACCAACACCAAGGTGCTGGCACGTCTGGACTGGAACATCAACAACAACCACAACCTGATGCTGCGTTACAACTGGACGGGTAACAGGCAGTGGAACACTCCCAATGCCAAGAGCACAGTGGGTGCCAAGGCTGCATCGGACCGCATATCAAAGAATTCGTATGCATTCCTTAATAACTGCTTCAGTATCAATGACAACGCATGGTCAGCTGTGGCCGAACTCAACAGCCGTCTGAGCGGCAAGATGAGCAATAAGCTGTCGGCCAGCGTATCGGATGTGAGCAATCTGAGAGGTTCGGAATCAGCATGGTTCCCGCATATCGATATCCGCAAGGACGGTGACGCGTTCATGAGCGCCGGTTATGAGGCATTCTCAAACGGTACCGGAAACTATGTGCGTACATACAGTTTTAGTGACCATATCCGCTGGACACTGGCTCACAGCACCATCACGGCGGGTCTGAGCTATCAGTATCAGAAGGGTGCCACCAACTACCGTATGTACGGTACGGGTTACTACCGATACAACTCTCTGGAGGATTTCATCAACCAGGCTGCTCCCGCGGCATTCGGAATGACCTATACATACGATGGGATTGATGATCCCGCATCACGTACATCATTTGGTCAGACCGCCGCTTTCCTGCAGGCTGAGTCACATATAACAGACAAGTTTACTGTTACATACGGACTCAGGGCAGACCATATGCAGTATTATGAGCCGCTGCAGACCAATGAGTCATTCAAGGCTCTGGACTGGACCAGCCACTTCTATTCAACCGAACAGATAACAGGTCCTAAGGCTCCGGTCATAGACAACGGCAAGTGGCCCAAGGCAAACGTGCAGCTGTCACCGAGAGTAGGTTTCAACTGGGATGTGGACGATGCCCGCACGCTGACCGTTCACGGAGGTGCAGGACTGTTTACGGGCCGGATTCCGCTGGTGTTCTTTGCCACAATCCCCAACAGCAGCGGTATGCTGCAGAACACTGTAATGTTCCCAACAGCAGGAGATGCCTTCCTGACGGGTCTGCAGGGCAATTTCCTCTATACAGAGGCTGATTTGCGTAATTATCTGATCCAGCAGGGTCTGCCCATGACAGCAAACCCCAATCCGGTGCTCAAAGGTGCATCAATAACCGGTATTCAGGATGATTTCAAGCTTCCGCAGGTATTCAAGACATCCCTTGCCATAGACTATGAGCCCGATGACCTGGCATTCCCGCTGGCAGTATCGGTTGAGGGTATTTACAACAAGGATATAAACGCCGTTTACATTGAGAACTACAACCAGGTTCACGACGGTGCTGCCGGACGTTTTAGTGGAGCCGATAACAGAGTGAATTACAACACGGTAGCACCCGTCTATTCAACAGTATCCAAGTCTGGTGGAGCCATGGTTATAAGCAATACCGACAAGGGTTACAGCTGGTCTCTGGGCGGAACTGTCAAGGCTGAACCCGTGTACGGTCTTAAGACTGAACTTGCTTACATACATCAGGTTTCAATGTCCGTACAGGATATGAAGGGATCGGCACTTAATTCGGCCTGGAGCAACGATGTGAACGTGAACAGCCCCAACGAGCTGGTTCTGCGCCCATCGGCCTATGTCATTCCGGATAAGCTGTCGGCTATGGCTACATACCGTATCGGTTACGCCAGAAATAAGTTCATGAGTACTGAGGTTGGAGTGTTCTACACTGGTTATACAGCCGGTACATACAGCTACACCTACAGCAATGACATGAACGGTGACGGTATCACCAATGATCTTATTTACGTACCGGCAAGTAAGGATGAAGTTAAGTTTGTGGACAATGGAGCAATAACTGCAGAGATGCAGCAGCAGGCTTTCTGGGACTTTGTCAACCAGGACAAGTACCTGAGCAGACATAAGGGTGAGTATGCCGATGCAAACGCTGCCCGTATGCCATGGCTGAACCGCCTGGACCTGCATCTGGCCCAGAACTTCAATGTAGGTGCCCTGAGAGGCTCCAAACGCAACAACGAGACTCTGCAGCTGTCACTTGATATCATGAATGTGGGTAACCTGCTTAACAGCAAATGGGGTGTCATGCAGACTCCCGCAGCCTGCAACAACGCCAAACTGCTGGAGTACAAGGGTACGGATGCCGAAGGATATCCGCAGTTCACGATGGCTGTAAATAAGGAAGGCCTTGTTCACAAGACCTTCGATATGGATAAATCCAACTCCAACTGCTGGTATCTCCAGCTGGGAGTAAAACTGATTTTTGATTAAATACAGAGCAGGGCTATTGAGACCGCAGCAAGTACCATTCCGAGTATTTGGTGCGGTTTCATCTTTTCATGGAATGCCCACATGCCAACCAGGGCTCCTATGGCTACTATTCCGATGTTGTGAAGCGGGAACAGCAGGGAGGAGTCTATGGTCTTCATGGCCAGCATCAGTGTGTAGGTGCAGAAATAGTTGATAAGGCCCAGTGCTGCACCTCCCAGGATGTTCTTGAACCGGATAGGGGCGCGCTTGCCGTTCTCATCCTTGGTAAAGAATGAATAGGAGCAAATTATCATGGCCACAAAGAATACCGATGCAGTAACCAGTGACAACTCGCTGTTGATGGCCTGCTGGGAGAGTCCGGCGGCTGTATCGGCCACAGTAACCTTATGCTGTAACACCTTGAGGAACGAGTTGCTGGCTCCGAATACAATAAATACTGAAAGCGGGGCCAGTATGTCCATGACGGTGATTTTGTGTCCGCTTTCCTGCTTTCCGGTCCATACGGTAAGGGTCATTGAAACCAGAACCAGACAAATAAGCAGCCATTTGGGCTTGTCACTGCCCTGAATCATAAGATATGATACGATGATGGGTATTACCATCGATGCGCGGCTGCAGACCGTGGAAATGGCTACACCTACACGACGGGTGGATTCGGACAGCAGGACCATACCTGCCATGAAAATGAATCCCAGTATGATCACAGGCACAAGCCAACTGGCCTTGAATGGGTTGACAACCACCTCACCGTGAAGTGAGAACAGCATACCCATAACAAAGGCTATCAGGTAGTTGAAAAAGATTGCCTGGTGTGAATCGATGTCTTTGCGATGAAAGATCTTAAACGCTACAGAGAACATTGCGGCGCATACGGTCGCAATGATGAGAAACAGAATTCCTGCTAAAGTCATATTTACAAATATCAATCAATTAATCCACGGTTACGTAACATTGCCTCGGTCTTGGGATTGCTGCCCCTGAACTGACGGTACAGTTTCATCAGGTCATCGCTGCCGCCTTTCTCCAGTATGTTCTGACGATAGCGCTTGCCGGTCTCCCTGTTCAGGAGGCCCTCCTCCTGGAAGCACTGGAAAGCATCGCAGTCCAGAACCTCGGCCCAGAGATAACTGTAATAGCCTGCGCAATAGTCATTGTTGAATATGTGGTTGAAGAATGTGCCGCGGTAACGATACTCAATCTGCGGTATCATACCCAGTTTGGCCGATACGGCATCCTCAAACTTCTGGTCATCAAAGTTACTGTAATCCTTAAGCATGTGATACTCCATGTCCAGCAGGGCGGCTCCTACAAGCTCTACGGTCTCAAATCCGGTATTGAAATGGCCGGCGTTCTGCATCTTCTCAATCAGATTGTCAGGAATTGCCTGGCCGGTCTTGTAGTGGAATGCGTACTGCTTTAATATTGAGGGATCTATGGCCCAGTGCTCCATGATCTGTGAGCACATCTCCACAAAGTCATTCGGTGTGGCAGTACCGCTTACGGTAGGATAGTGGCACTGTGTGAGCATTCCGTGCAGAGCGTGACCAAACTCGTGGAATACGGTACGGGCGTCATCAATGGAGAGCAGGCAGGGAAGGGTGTCGGTAGGAAGTGAGAAGTTGCATACGTTCACGATGGTGGGACGCTGGCTGCGGCCTCCGTAATTGTACTCATCGGTAAAGTTGGTCATCCAGGCTCCCTGACGCTTGGTGGGGCGTACAAAGCAGTCTGTGTAGAAGTATGCCAGATGGCTGCCGTCGGCATCCAGACACTCCCAGGTCTCCACCGAAGGATGGTAGACGGGCAGGTTGTCGACCTTCTTGAACTTAATGCCGAAGAGGGTCTCGGCAACCATGAATGAGCCTTTGCGTACGTTGTCAAGACTGAAGTAGGGCATCAGCTGTGACTCGTCCAGATCATATTTCTGCTTGCGCAGCTTCTCGGCATAATACCACCAGTCCCAGGCCTCCAGTTTGAAATTGCCGCCCTCGGCATCGATTATCTTCTGCATCTCGTCACGCTCACGCTCGGCCTGCGGCAGGGCGTATTTCCATATCTCCATAAGCAGGTCATAGGCGGCCTGCGGGGTCTTGGCCATACGGTCCTCAAGCTGATAATCGGCAAACGTCTCATAACCAAGCAGATTGGCCAGTTCCAGACGTAAGGTGAGTATCTCCTTTACGATGGCCTTGTTGTCAAACTCGTTATTGTTATTGCCGCGGCTGTAGTATGCCTTGTACATCTGCTCGCGCAGGCTGCGGTCCTTACATGTCTGCAGGAACGGTATCCAGCAGGGTTTCTGTACGTTGAACGCCCAACCCTGCAGGCCTTTTTCCTTGGCCCTGGCGGCGGCAGCCTCCAACTGATCCTGACTGAGTCCTTCAAGACGCTTGATATCTGTTACGTTGAGTACGTAGGCATTGCTCTCGTCAAGATTGTTCTTGGCAAACTTGATGCGGAGTTCACCCAGGCGGTTCTGAATCTCTACGAAACGGGCCTTTGCCTTGTCATCCAGCAGGGCGCCTCCCTTGACAAAACGGCGGTAGTATTTCTCCAATACCTTAATCTGCTCTGTGGTAAGGTCTCCATTATCTTTACTGTCATATAACTGCTTGATTCTTTTAAAGATAACCTCATTCATATAAAGATATGAGTCAGCCTCGGTCTGCATGGGAATGACCTTCTCTTCGGTCTCCTTCATCAGGTCATCAGCATCGGTCTCCATCAGGTTGAAGAATACGGCGCTTACCTTGTTGAGCAACCGGCCGCTTGACTCCAGGGCCTCGATTGTGTTCTGGAAGGTGGGGGCGTCGGGGCAGGCAGCCACAGCGTCAATATCGGCCTTGAACTGGCGGAAACCCTCCTCAAAGGCGGGCAGATAATCACTTGACCTGATCTTGTCAAACTCTACAGCGCCATACGGCAACTGGCTCTCCTGTAAGAAAGGATTATTCTTTAATTCACTGCATGACATAGTCAACAATACCGTCACTACGGCTACTAGTAGTTTTGATTTATTCATTATATGTTATTATTGTTTCTTGGCAGGTTTGATCTTTACATAATCACCACAGTATATGGGCATAAGGAATGTACCGAAGCACTTCTTAAAGTCATTCAGGCCTTTGTATTTGCCTCTGCGAAGGTAAGGGTAGGCTCCTCCCGTCTCAAAGTATCCTGTTTTGCCGAAACTTTCACGAATCAGGCATATCACCTTGAAAAGCAGATACTTATTGACGCCTATCTCTTTCTCGTTTCTGGAATCTCCCCACCAATAGTATGCGGTATTGCCATATATCAGGACAGCTACCGTTGCAATTACCTGACCGGTTTCATTCTCCTTCAGGAAAAAGACCCGGCAGATGCCTTTGGGGATAAGGTTAAAGAATATGTTGTGGTGATAATCATCGGCTATTATGTCTTTTGCGGCACCTGTACGGGTATAAGTCTCCTTGTGCAGGTCGATATAAATCCGGCAGTCCTCTTGTGTGGATTTGGCTTCAACCATTTCATAGCGGCCCGATGCCTCCAACTTGCGTACAGCCTGACGGGTTGTCTCCTCACAGTCGGCCAGCATGCGGTCATCGGGCTTGGATAGATCAACCACCCATGTGTATCTGATTCTGGGCTTGAAATCAAAGAAAACCAGCGGATTAATGCCATCTCTATGATTGAGACGGTCCTGTGTGACTGGAGCCAGGTCAGCACTGAAAAGCTTTATGGGATTATCGGCCAGATAATTGTCAATATAGTTCTCAAAGCACTCTTTAACCAGTCTTTGGTGCTTCTTGACCAGCCCGTCCTTGATTACATAACCCCATCGGCTCTTGAGTTTCTCCTTGAAAAAGGGGAATCCGATTTTTGTCAGGAATCCGTACTTTGAGGTGCGGTGAAGCTGCATAATGAACAGTATATCATCATTGTTATCCTGATCAACAATGGCAAATGACAGATTCCGGTATGAGGCATACCTGTCTATGGCTATAACTTCATAAAGGAAATGGGCCCATCCCATAGAGTTGGTCCGTACAAACTCATTCCATTTGACGGGGTCGATATCTGTCTGCTGTCTTACTACACACCGCATTTGTCAGGGTCGTTTAAATGTGATGTCAAAGGTACACAAATGTGAGTTGATAAACAAACAAGTTTGTTTTTACTCTTAAAAGCATTAATTTTGCAGTCTCAAATACATTATTATTGAAATGAAAGTATTAAAGATTTTTGCCGCAGCAGCCATGGTTATGGCAATGGTGGCATGCTCAGGCAACAAGACACAGAAAGCTATGACAAACCGTGAACCCGCAAACATTATGGTAGTGGTTGACCTCCAGAAGGATTTCATTGACGGAAACCTTCCTGCAACCGACGGTACCCGCGTTGTTGAGCCAATCAAGTCCAAGCTCACCGCATTTGACAGAGTCTATTTCACACTTGACTGGCACCCCTGGAACCACTGCTCATTCAAGGCCAACGGCGGTATCTGGCCGCAGCACTGCGTACGCTATACCGTTGGTGCAGCACTTCCAGACGGCATTCTGGACAACCTGAACATTGATAACGTAAGGTTCCTTCC
>CADCLI010000049.1 GCA_902802285.1 uncultured Bacteroidales bacterium | reverse complement strand
GTTATCGGTCCCAATGGTGCAGGTAAGACCACTCTGTTCCGTCTGATAATGGGCCTGGAAAAGGTTGACAAGGGTACGTTCGAGATAGGTGAGACGGTAAAGATTGCTTACGTTGACCAGCAGCATAAGGATATTGATCCCGATAAGAGTGTCTATCAGGTGGTAAGCGGAGGCAACGAGCTGATACGCATGGGCGGGCGTGACATCAATGCCCGTGCCTATCTGGGCCGATTCAACTTTACCGGTGCCGATCAGGAGAAAAAATGCGGCGTGCTGTCAGGCGGTGAGCGAAACCGCTTGCAACTGGCCATGGCGCTTAAGGAGGAAGGTAACGTCCTGTTGCTTGATGAGCCTACCAACGATATCGATGTAAATACCCTGCGTGCCCTGGAGGAGGGCCTGGATGATTTTGCCGGTTGCGCCGTAGTAGTAAGCCACGACCGCTGGTTCCTGGACCGTATCTGCACCCATATCCTATCATTCGAGGGAGACAGCAAGGTGGTATTCTACGAGGGTTCTTACTCCGAATACGAGGACTACAAGATCAAGCAGCTGGGTTATCAGGAGCCCAAGCGCATCCATTACCGCAAGTTGCAATAAAAGTGCAATAGGGTCTTGTTGTTTTTAGAAAGCCGGCAACTGATGTTACGGCCAGCGGTCCGCATCCTGCATGACAGGGAACTTGGCACGGAATTGGGCCAGCCGCTCCAGGTCCAGGTCAGCGTATTCCATCTGTATCCGCTCATCGGTCTGGACAAGTGTATTGCCGTAAGGTGATATCACTGCGCTGGGTCCCGGATAAGAATCCCATTCATCGGCGCCGGAACGGTTTACCCCTATGACATAGCACTGGTTCTCAATGGCGCGGGCCCGGAGCAGGGTGTCCCTTCTCAATGGCGCGGGCCCGGAGCAGGGTGTCCCATCCCAGTATACGTTTATCGGGCCAGTTGGCCGGATATATTATTGCGTCATAGTCATCATGGTTGCGGCTGAATATGGGGAACCTCAGGTCATAACATATTAGCAGCAGTATTCTAAGCCCCCTGAACCGGACCACCACACGCTCCTGGCCGGGCGTAAAGTGATCGGCCTCGCCTGAATATGAGAACAGATGGTGCTTGTCGTAACAGAGAGTATTCCCGTCGGGCATGGCAAAGCAGAAACGGTTGTATGTATGACCGTCTTCAATGACAGGCAACGTGCCGCAGACAGCTGCATTGAGCTGCGAAGCCTTGCCGACAAGCCAGTCTACAACTGGGCCGTCCATGGTCTGGACCACTTCTGACGGGTCAATATACTGTCCGGTGGCGAACATCTCCGGCAAGACATATATGTCGGCGCCGCATCCCTGGCCAATCAGGTTGTCGGCATCAGTAAGGTTCTGCTTCCAGTCACCTTTTTGCGGTGCGGTCTGTACTATTGCGATTCTCATTTCCGGTCAAATTTGTTGCAAAAGTAAGAATCTGTTTTGAATCATTGAAGGTTTATTTTTTTTATCCCACGGTGTAGCCTATATTTGCGTAGTAATATTGTATTATGAAAAGAATGTTTTTGGCTGCTCTGATGGCAGCGGTAATGATGGGTTGTCAGGCCGATCCTTTCGTTGTACGCACTACAAACGGTAAGGTGCGCGGTTTTGAAGAAGAGGGTACGATGGCATTCAAGGGTATTCCTTATGCCAAGGCAGAGCGTTGCATGCCACCTGCACCGGTTGATAGATGGGACAGCATTCTGGAGTGCAATGACTGGGGACCGCAGTCACTGCAGGGAGGCCGCATCCAGCGCGGAAGCAGCGAGGACTGTTGCGTACTGAACGTATGGACCACAGATACCAAGGGCCGGAAACCTGTCATGTTCTGGTGCCACGGAGGCGGCTTTGATTCGGGTACATCGGCCTGGAATCCGGGTATGGGACTGGCCAGGAAGGATGTGGTGGTGGTCAGTGTCAACCATCGTCTCAATATTATAGGATTCCTGGACCTGTCGGCCACCGGTGATCCCAAGTACAAGTACTCCGGCAATGTGGGAATGATGGATATAGTCAAGGCTCTGGAATGGGTGCGTGACAATATCAGCCGTTTCGGGGGAGATCCCGATAACGTGACCATATTCGGAGAGTCGGGAGGGGGCGGCAAGGTGGGCACCCTGATGTGTATGCCGTCGGCCAAGGGGCTGTTCCATAAGGCGATAATCATGAGCGGTACCATTCTTAACGTTAACAACAAACAGATGACCGAAGAGCTTGGCCTGGCTGTCCTGGACCAGCTGGGCATTCCACACAACGAGCCTGACCGCATAAAGGATGTACCGTATGACAGACTTTACCAGGCAGGACAGCGGGCATTGGCTGCAAGTGTCGGCACGCGGACTCCCGGAACACCTATCATGTGGGGATTCGGTCCTGTTCCGGATGCCGAAATCCTGGTCCAGCAACCATTCCAGCCTGATTTTGCATCTTTTTCAAACGATATTCCGTTGGTTATAGGAACCACATTCAATGAGTTGCAGCGGGGCAGTTACAACCGCGTGCTGACTCTTGATGAGGCCAAGGATGCGGTACGTGCTACTTTCGGTGATGAGACTGACGCATATGCCCAGGCTTTGGCCCAGGCATGGCCTGACTATATTCCTCAGGACCTTCCATCAATAGACTGGCTGTTCCGTGCCAAGACCATTATTACGGCCGATGCCGCATCGGCTTCAATGACAGCTCCGGTTTATAATTACATGTTCACGTGGAAATCACCCTCAACCAATATATCAGCTCATGGTTCGGAACTGAATTTCTGCTTCAATACGCTTCATCTGGCAGGGCGTGACTTGCCCAATCCTTCGGAGAGTGACCTTCGCCTGGCTGACCGCATGGCCCAGTCATGGTCTAACTTCGCCCATACTGGCAATCCCAATGTGGAGGGTCTGCCGGAATGGCATCCTTATACGCAGCAGAACGGCGAATGCCTGCTGTTCGGTCCCGAAATAGAGATACGTAATAATTTTGACCGCGGACTGGAGGAGATAATCAACCGCCACTGTTTCCTTAAACTGGACCGTTTCCTTGAGACCGGGTCTCTTAAATAGGTTGACATTTTTATTATTTTTGCACCAGGCAAAAACAGATTTTAATTTAATATGAAAGGTACTATCAGAATAATCGTATGGGCTCTGTCGGGCTTGCTTGCACTCCCGGTTTCGGCCCAGCAGGCTGCCACCGTGCGTATTGACGCGGGTGTAAAACATCAGCATATTACGGGTTTCGGAGGTTTCGTCTGTTCCCCCCAGTTCCAATACGGTCATATGTCAAGCAGTGACATCAGCAGGGTGTGGGGTAGCGGCAGTGTTGTCGGATGCAATATAATGCGTCTGTACATACCTATAGGAAAAGGAAACTGGTGGCAGTCATTGGAGACGGCCAAGAAGGCCAAGCAGATGGGCCTTATAGTGTTTGCTTCACCATGGGGACAACCCTCTGAGTGGAAAACCAACAATAGTTCGGATGCAAGGACCAGTCAGGGGGTTGACGGATATCTTAAAAAAGAAAACTGGGCCGATTACGCACAGTATCTGGAGGAGTATGTTCAGTATATGCGTGAGAACGGAGTTGAGCTGGATGCCATCAGCATTCAGAACGAGCCTGATTGGCCTGCCCAGTATGCAGGTTGTCTGTGGTCTGCTTCGGATATTGCCGAATTTGTAAAGACTTATGGCCGGCAGATAAGTTGCAGGATTATGGCACCGGAGACATTGGCAGTCAGTGACAGTTATGTCAATGCCCTGAACAAGTCGGATATACTGCCCTGTTTTGACATCTACGGTGGTCACCAGTACGGCGGAATCCAGTCCGCCTACAAGAATCTTGCTGCTAAAGGCAAGGAGGTATGGATGACCGAGTATCTGATAAA
The DNA here is from genome assembly GCA_902802285.1 of uncultured Bacteroidales bacterium. GTDB lineage: Bacteria > Bacteroidota > Bacteroidia > Bacteroidales > Bacteroidaceae > Colenecus. The sequence goes on along the minus strand of CADCLI010000049.1, from coordinate 7,227 downwards.
CTGGAACGAGGGTAAGTCTACATCCCGGAACTTTGATTTCTCCAAGGATTTCTTTGATTTCTTCCGTGCCATCAACGTCTGTATGCTTGGGGACTTCAATGCGTGGGTTCACTATGCCGCCAAACGTTTTTACGGAATGCTGGGAGACGGACAGATGGGAACATCCGACGGTGCTGTTACCAAACGCGGTTACATAATGGCCCATTTCGCCCGGTTTGTCACAGGCATGACACGTATAGATATGTCATTGGGAGAGAGCGGATTGGAGGGTTCGGCTTACCTGTCGCAGACCGGCGATACCGTTGTGGCTGTCCTGGCTAACTCCACCGCATCGAAGGTGAGTCTGACAATAGACCTGCCTTTCTACACCAAGAGCGGAAAGTTGTATTATACAGGCAAAAGCAATAATTTCAAGTCATCAAATGTCAGCCCGGCAGTGGAGTCATGCCGTCCTCAAGTGGAGATTCCGGCACAGTGCGCATCGACAGTGCTGTTTGTACGCAGCCGCGACCGCATGGTTTCGGATATGAAGGGCAGTTCGGCCAGGTTTGACAGGATTGATGATATGAGCGCCCTGTCGTCCCTGTTCGGTACTTCTTATAAACTGAGCGGGCAGACCAGAACATTTGACCACAGCAATCCCATCATATCGTCCAATACAAGTTCCACGAACGGTTATGTGGTGCTTAATAACCGATATGACCAGCTGGTGATGCAGGTCAGGAAGGTGTCGTCATCAATGAACTACAGTTCGGCCAAGACAACTCTCAATTACATCAATTCCAAGGGCGTGTATTCGTCGCATGATTATGGAGAGTTTGATTTGAGCAAGCGTGAGAATTTCAATCTGGTATTTGACATTTCGCCCAAGACTCTTACTGACGGATGCAAGGGTATAGTGTCAATCACCAACAACAACTGGTCGTCAGTGCTGACCATTACATTCGGAGATGTATATCTAAAAGGTGCTTCATCTCCATATTATGCCAGTCTGAGCGGATCATATGTCCCAGATGATGCCAATGTTCTGAATTTTACATCGGATGCCAACTGTACGAGTCTGGATATGACCAATGTTACTGACGTACCGGAATATCTGGATTGGATGTCTGGAAACCGTGTGGTGTATGTTGATGAGGCGGTACATGTGAATAATGCCAATGTGGTATCGGGTAGCAGTTGTGACAGTCTGTTACTTTATGAAGAAGGCGGCGATTTCCGTCCTGTAAGGAGTTTCATTGCCGATAAGGCCGTCCTTAAACTCACTGTTGACGGATGCCGTTTTGTGACAGTACCCTTTGACGCTGCTGTTCCTGCCGGTGTCTCTGCATTTGTACTGAACAATAATATGGAGGCTGTAAGGACGGACACCATATATGCCCATACTCCCGTACTGATAAAAGCGGAAGGTGTTGTCTTATTGGAGGGCAGTGGCCAGGTGTCGTTCAGGAATGCATCCCTGTCAGACAGGTTCCGCGGCACATATGTCAGCTCTACGTTGGCTGTGGGAGATTATGTACTTGCTTTCAATGACAACCGATGGGGCTTAAGCAGAGTAACCCAAGAGGGTGTATTGAGCCCGTTCGGAGTATATGCACAACTCTCAACGACCGAATCGTTCATTCCTTTCAAATCCGATGAACTCTCCGTCGGGCAGGTCCTACCGGGTCTGCCGATTGAAAACCAGGCTGTTTATGACCTGACCGGACGAAAGGTTATGGCCTCTGAACTTGCGCCTGGTATCTATATTGTGGGCGGAAAGAAAGTGGTGATAAGATAATACATGACGTAGTATTTCAGGATGATTCAGATACTCATCGGGGCTGCAACGTCGGGTAGCGGAAAGACCACATTTACAATAGGTCTGCTGCGTGCGCTCTCACGCAGAGGGCTTAGGGTTCAGCCTTTCAAATGCGGTCCTGACTATATCGACACGCAGTTTCACAGCATTGCGGCTGGCAGGCAGTCGGTCAATCTGGATACCTGGATGGCATCGCCTGAGCACGTGCGTGAGGTCTATGAGCGTTATTCGGCCGATGCCGATGTGGCTGTGATTGAGGGCGTGATGGGGCTGTTTGACGGCTATGACCGTATGCGCGGCAGCAGCGCCGAGATTGCTGCTCTGCTGGATGTGCCGGTTCTGCTGGTGGTCAATGCGCGCTCCACCGCATATTCCGTAGCGGCGCTGCTGCACGGATTCAGGACTTTCCGGCCCGATGTGCGGATAGCCGGGGTGGTGTTCAACCAGGTGGCATCGGAGTCTCATTATACCTTTCTGCGGGATGCGGCTGCCGATGCGGGTGTTCCCAGTCTGGGCTGGATTCCGCGTGCCGAAGGTATAGAAGTCCCGTCCAGACACCTTGGCCTCACCATAGGTATGGAGCAGGAGATAAACGCTCTTGCCGACAGAGCCGCAGATCTCATCGAACACATTGGGGACGGTTCTCCCTGTGTCAAACACATTGGGGACGGTTCTCCCTGTGTCATGAGTGCATTATTCCGGGAACTTTTTGGAGTATCAGTATCTGAAACTACGGACCTTTCAGGTCCTATCCCTCCCACACCCTTTGGGCGCGGGCCCCTCCCGTTCACAAGCCCACGGGCGGCCATGGTTTCCGATACCGATACTCCAAAAAGTTCAGTGCAATCAGGATCATTAACACGGGGAGAACCGTCCCCAATGTGTTTTGCGGTTGCCAGGGACAGGGCGTTCAATTTTGCTTATAGGGAGAATCTGGACAGGCTGGCGGAGATGGGGCAGGTGGTTTATTTCAGCCCTCTGGCCGGTGATGAACTGCCTCAGAATGTGGATATGATCTATCTGCCGGGCGGTTATCCCGAACTGTTTGCGCCGCAGTTGGCACTCAACAGGATGCTGGCATCGCAGCTGGTGCAGTATGCCGAGGGCGGCGGACGCATTCTGGCCGAGTGCGGCGGAATGATGTATCTGGGCAAGTCGCTGACCGATCAGGACGGTAAGGTCTGGCCCATGGCCGGAGTGCTGCCCATTGAGTGCACCATGCAGGGCGCGCGCCTGCACCTGGGCTACCGTCGCATGACCATCGGCAGCACGGAATTCCGCGGCCACGAGTTCCATTACTCTAAAATTGACGCAAAGGGGTCGTTTCTTTCAGTCGCTTCGCTTGGTGAAAGCGTCCCTTCGGGCCGAGCGAGTTTTGCGTCACTTCAGTTTGATGCGCGGGGTGAGAAGGTGGATACGGAGCTGTTCCGATATAAGAACGTGATTGCGGGCTACACACACTGGTATTGGGGTGAGTCCGATATCAACGCATTCTGGGAATTATGAAAAGAATATATACACGTACAGGCGATGACGGCACCACCGGAATCCACGGCGGTGAGCGTGTGCCCAAAGACGATATCCGAATAGAGGCCAACGGAACGCTGGATGAGCTGAACACCCAGATAGGCATAGTGCGCAGTATGCTTAAGGCCGATGACCGATGGCAGGAGGGGCTGTACAGGATTCAGTGTGAGCTGATGGCGGTAATGAGCCTGGTGGCAACGCCTTCGGCCAGGCGTGACAGTAATCCCAACAGTCTGGATGCCGGGATGGAGCAGTTCTGTGAGGATTGGATGGACAGCCTGACACAGCAGATAGGAGAGCATGAGCACTTCCTGATCCCCGGCGGAACGCCGCTGGCCGCACAGCTACAGATGGCACGGACCATATGCCGCAGGGCGGAACGCAGGCTTTGGACTCTGCACAGGGAGGACCCTCTGCCGTTGGAATTGATGCGTTTTGTAAACCGTCTTAGCGACCTTTTCTTTATCCTGGCCCGTTTTGAACTGGACCGTCAGGGATGGCCTGAGGAAAAATGGAAGGCGTTTTCTTATAAGAACCGTAAGTGATGGCCGATGCAAAGTTACATCCGGTGATGCTGGCGGGAACGGGCAGCGATGTGGGCAAGAGCGTGATTGCTACCGCCCTGTGCCGCATTTTCCGTCAGGACGGCTACAGTCCCGCCCCGTTCAAGGCGCAGAATATGGCGCTCAACTCATACGCTACGCCCGATGGCCTGGAGATTGGTCGCGCCCAGGCTGTCCAGGCCGAGGCTGCGGGCATTCCCTGCCATACCGATATGAATCCGCTGCTGCTCAAGCCCAGCTCGGACCACACATCGCAGGTGGTGCTCAACGGCAAGCCTGTAGGCAATATGGGTGCGTATGACTATTTCCGCAAGGATGAGGGACGTGAAGTTTTGCGCCGCGAAGTCCATGCTGCTTTTGACCGACTGAGCAGCCGCTACAACCCCATAGTGATGGAGGGCGCCGGCAGCATATCGGAACTGAACCTGCGCGATACGGACCTCGTCAATCTGCCCATGGCACGATATGCCGGAGCCAAGGTGATTCTTGTGGCCGATATAGACCGCGGGGGCGTTTTTGCAAGCGCCTACGGGTCGATTGCCCTGCAGACCCCCGAGGATAAGAAGCTAATAAAAGGCATAATAGTCAATAAGTTCCGCGGTGACCTGAGGCTGTTTGAGGAGGGCCGCAAAATCCTGGAGGATATTTGTCAGGTGCCGGTGCTGGGCGTTGTACCATACTTCAAGGACATACATATTGATGAGGAGGACTCCATGGAACTGGCCGGCAAGCAGCACAGCGCCGTGAGCGGTCGTGTGAACGTGGCGGTAATACTGCTGCGCCACATCTCCAACTTTACGGACTTTGGCATGCTGGAGCGTGATCCCAGGGTGAATCTTTACTATACCAACAACGTTGAGGAGATAGGCAAGGCCGATATAATAATACTGCCCGGAACCAAGAGCACCATCGATGACCTCTATGAGATTCGCCGAAACGGCGTGGCCGAGGCGGTGTTGCGTGCTCACAAAGACGGTACCACGGTTTTGGGTATCTGCGGCGGTTATCAGATGATGGGCATGAGTGTGGATGACCCCATGGGTGTTGAGGGAAGCGTTCGCAGGATTCCGGGGCTGGGACTCCTGCCGGTCGATACGGTTATGGAGGGCACCAAGGTAACGCGTCAGGTGACATTCCACTTCCGTGGGTTGGAGGGCTGCACGGGTTACGAGATTCATATGGGACGTACCGAGGGTAAGTGTAGTGCTCTGAATACATTCTCTGACGGCACTGCTGAAGGCTGTTTTGCCGATGAGCGCACCATGGGAACCTACATTCACGGCATACTAGACAATCCGCAGGTCATTGACAGCCTGCTGGCTCCCTTTGCCGGCAAGCGTGACACGGTTGCAACCGGTTACTTTGAATTCAAACAGCAGCAGTATGACCTACTGGCCGACCACGTGCGCAGGCAACTGAATATGCCGCTGCTGTACAAAATAATGAGCCAGGATGATTAAGGGACACGGTGACGACATATTCACATACCCCGGCATCAGGCACAATTTCAGTTCAAACATCGTGTGCCGAAGAGACCTGGATGCGCTGTACGAGCATCTTAACAGCTGTCTGCACCGGATATCCTCTTACCCCGAGCCCGATGCCTCATCGCTGGCCGTGGCGTGGGCCGCATCGATGGGAATATCGGCCGATAACCTGTGTGTTACCAATGGTGCAACCGAGGCAATCTACCTGATAGCGCAGGTGTACCGCGAGAGCAACTCACAGATACCTGTCCCCACGTTCAGCGAGTATGCCGATGCCTGCCGCCTGAACCGCCATAAGATTACGGAAATATACTCTGTATCAGGCCTTAAGCCTACGCCGGGCGGTCTGATCTGGCTTTGCAACCCCAACAATCCTACCGGAAAGGTTTGGGATCATGCCTGGTTAACGGAGATGATTGAAGCCAATCCGGCATGCATTTTCATAATCGATCAGTCATACGCGCCCTATACTCTGGAGAAGGTGATTGATGTAAAGTGGGCGGTAGAGATGCCTAATGTGCTGTTGCTGCACTCCATGACCAAGCAGTTTGGCGTGCCGGGACTGAGGATAGGGGGCGTGAGCGGTAATCCGCGTCTGATCAAACAGTTAGGTCTGTTCCGTATGCCCTGGTCTGTAAATGCTTTGGCCATTGTGGCCGGAAAGTTCCTGCTGGCCAAACGAAACTTGTACCGCTTTGATGCTGCCGGCCTCATTGCCGAGCGGGAACGTGTGGCCGCAGAGTTTGCCAGGACCGGGTTGATTGAGGTGTGGCCATCGGACTCCAATATGCTTCTGTCAAGACTCCGCATGGGAAAAGCATCGGCTCTGAAGGATTTTCTGGCTGTAGAGAAGGGTATACTGATACGTGACGCATCAAACTTTACGGGGCTGGACGAGGGTTGCTTCCGTATAGCGGTCCAGAGTCAGGAGGCTGATAATCTGCTAATTGAAGGAATTAGGGAATGGATGTTCAGCAATTGGTCATAGCGCTTTTGCCGCTTCTTATGGGCGTACTGGCGGATGCTCTGCTTGGCGATCCGGCCTGGCTGCCTCATATTGTGGTCAAGTTCGGCTGGCTGATTTCAACTGCTGAGCGCTGCTTCAACAAGGGCTCGCATCGCCGTCTTAAAGGTGCACTCACCGCACTGTTCCTGATAGGTTGTACATACATCCTGTTCTGGTGGTTCATCCCGTTCTGTTACGGATTGAACCATTGGCTGGGCGTGTGCGTATCGGCCATATTCATATTCTACTTCCTGGCCGGAAAGACTCTGATAAAAGAGGTCAGAATGGTATTCAAGGCAGTGGACGAATCGGTTGAAAAAGGCCGCAGACAGTTGTCCCGAATTGTGGGGCGCGATACCGCCCAGCTGGATGAGCAGGAGATACGTACCGCCGCGCTGGAGACCCTGGCTGAGAACCTGAGCGATGGCGTGGTTGCCCCGCTGTTCTGGTACATGCTTCTTGGAGTGCCGGGTATGGCGGCGTACAAGATGATCAACACGCTGGACTCCATGATAGGTTACAAGACAGAGCGTTACAAGGACTTTGGGTGCTGGGCCGCACATATTGACGATGTTGCCAACTGGATTCCCGCACGCCTTACCGCATTGCTGATGGTTCTGTCTGCCGGTCGTCCCGGACTGTTGCGCTTTGTTCACAAGTACGGCCGTCAGCACGCAAGCCCCAACTCCGGCTACCCCGAATCGGCTCTAGCCGGCATCCTGGATTGCCGTTTTGGCGGTACCCACACCTATTTCGGCCAGGAGTTCTATAAGCCATACATTGGCGAAAACCCGCGTAGCCTTACATCGGATGATGCCCGTCGTGCCATCCGCATCAACATCC
>CADCLI010000048.1 GCA_902802285.1 uncultured Bacteroidales bacterium | reverse complement strand
CTTTTTGCAAATATAACAATAATATGTATATCTTTGTGTTGTTCTCAATAATCGTAAGGATGAACTTATTCCGGAAAATAACCCTTTCATTCCGATACGGAAGCGGCTATCTGATTGTTGCAGGTATTGCATCATTGTGCTTTGCCTATATTGTAGGCATTAATTCCGGTGATCCTGAAGGACTGTCTGAAGGGTTGTTCCTTTGTAAGATTCTCAAGTTGCTGACAATTCCCGTCATCCTGTATGTGTTCCGCAAGTTTGACCGCAGCGGCGCTCTCTACTTCTGAATTAATCTGGGTATAAGCAGGACCGAATACTATGTGATTCCAATCGTGATTGAGTATTTATTCTTCCGGTTCCTGATATATCTGGCACCACCACTGTTTACCCTGTTACATCTGAACTGATATGGAGGAGGAGAACGAGAACGGAAAACTGCTTATTGACAGCGTCCAGTTGCGCTTTGGAGAGAATGTTGTCCTTCAGAGCGCGTACGTGACTTCATACAAGGGTAGGGTGACAGGTGTGCTGGGACGCAACGGTACCGGCAAATCCTGCCTGTTCAAATGCATCATGGGCGGCATCCGTCCGCAGAACAAGTATATCCGACTCAATGACGAGCCGCGCACTGACTACGGGCATATCGGCCTACGGGTAAAGTATTTCCCGCAGGTTCATTTTATCCCGCCTGGCATGACTCTGCCACAGGCGTATGAATTATATGGCGTTGATTATGAGGGGCTTGTTGGGTTTGACGATAAGTTTGACTGCCTGAGAAGCCAGAAGGTTAAGGAACTGTCTGGCGGCGAGAGGCGCATAGCGGAACTCTATATGATTCTTAATTCAGATGCCGAGTTCTGCGTCCTGGATGAGCCTTTCTCAAATATCGCTCCCATTTATGATGAGAAAATCCGCGCCATGATTCAGGAACAGAAAGCCCGTAAAGGAATCATCATAACGGACCACGTCTATGAGGAGATTCTCAAGGTGGCCGATGACCTGTTCCTGCTCCGGGACGGATTCACCTACCAGATTCACTCTCGCGATGACCTGGTCCGCCTGGGGTATATCTTTGCTTAATTTTCTTTTTGCCAAAGTGTCCCACAGCAAAGTGGCTCACAGCGCTTGTGGGGCCGATGAGCGTGGGACACAACTCTTGTATGATGGGATGTCCCACAGTAACCCGCGTGAGAGCGTATTCTTAGCTGTGTGGTTGTGGGACACTTTGGCAGCGGCGGGGGCTCGGGCTCGGTAACTGGAGCTAAAGTGATTTGTTGATGCTGGAGATGTAATCCAGGACATCGTCACGGCCGGAGCGGTCAAGCGATGAGGTGATGAAGTGGGGCGGGAGTTCCTCCCAGGCCTTGGTGAAGATGATGCCAAAGGGAACGGCGTTCTCGCCCAGCCATTCTATGAACTCCAGGTCTATCTTCTGGGGCTCGTGGCGGCTGTCTATGAGCACAAAGAGTGATGTGAGCTGCGGGCGCTCCAGGATGTAGTCGTTGATGATGCGGGTAAGCTGATCCTGCTGGCTCTTGCCGCGTTTGGCGTAACCGTAGCCGGGCAGATCCACCAGGTACCAGTTCTTATTGATAAGGAAATGGTTGATAAGTAGGGTCTTACCTGGTGTGGCCGATGTCATGGCCAAGCCCTTGCGGTTAGTCAGCATGTTGATGAGGCTGGACTTACCTACGTTTGAGCGGCCTATGAATGCGTACTCAGGCATGCTGTGCTGCGGGCATTTGCTTACGTCCGTGTTGCTTATTACGAATTCGGCGCTCTTTATTTCCATCCTGTGTGGGTTTTGTGTGTGCAAAAGTACGAATTTTTGGCCGAATCCGTTAATTTTGCAGTGTTATGAATAAGGAGTATCCGTCAGCTGCATTGGAAAGGGCAGTGGGTGAGTTTGCAAAACTCCCCGGCATAGGCCGTAAGACCGCCCTGCGTCTGGTGTTGCACATGCTTTCCAAACCGGACGAGGAGGTGAGTACCTTTGGCAGGGTTTTCTCAACGCTAAAGCAGGATATCCGTTACTGCAAGGTGTGCCATAACATATCGGACACCGATACATGCGCTATCTGTGCCAATCCCAAGCGCGATGCATCGACGCTCTGCGTGGTAGAGAACGTGCAGGATGTGCTGGCCATTGAGAGCACCATGCAGTTTAACGGGCTGTATCATGTGCTTGGCGGGATTATATCGCCAATGGACGGCATCGGACCACAGGATCTGCAGATTGCCAGTCTGGTGGAACGGGTCCAGGCAGGCGGTATAAATGAGGTGATACTGGCGCTCAGCCCCACCATGGAGGGAGATACCACAAACTTTTTCATTTCACGTAAGTTGCAGCCGCTTGGTGTAAAACTGAGCGTGATTGCCCGTGGCGTGGCGGTAGGAAACAATCTGGAGTATGCCGATGAGGTATCGTTGGGCCGTTCCATCGTGGACCGTACTCCGTTTAAATAACTGATAGAGATGAATATTAAGAAGATGACTGTTAAACTGATGGTGATGTGGATCTCCATCTACGTGGTGGCAGGAATTACTGCATTGCTGTTTGAACTGGGTCCCTTGAAGGGTATTACTGTGACCGATGCCAAGACCGCATATATACTCCAGGTGATAGGTGTGCTGGCAGCATTGGCGCTCATCCCGCTTGCCCTGCGAGGATTCAAGAAGATGGTTGACCGTCTGGATGAGAAGGAGTACCCCGAGGAGAAGATAGAAAAGATATATATGACTTGCTCAATGCTCAGGATCGGGGCGTTTTTCCTTGTTATAGAGTTTGGAGTCATTCTCTACTATATGCTTGCAGACACCATCGGCATTTACATTGCTGCCATCGGAGCAATATGCTCACTGTTTGCCATTCCCACCAAATCCGGTATAGAGCACGAGACAGGTTTCTACGATTGATTTATGCTGTCAGTAAGCGTCATCATAGTCAGCTATAAGGTGAGGTACTACATTGAGCAGTGTCTCAACTCAGTTTTGCGGTCGGTTCCCGATGCACAGATACTTGTGGTTGACAACAAGTCCGATGACGGATCGGTGGAATACCTGCGCGATAAGTTTCCGCAGGCCGAGATAATTGCCAATGATTTCAATGCCGGGTTCGGAAAGGCCAATAATATGGCTCTGGCCAAGGCTATGGGCCGGTATGTGCTGTTCCTTAACCCGGATACGGTTGTTGCTGAGCGTACAATTCCCGGTTGCATCGGCTATATGGATGAACACCCTGAGGTGGGTGCCGTGGGAGTCCGCATGCAGTATGGAAACGGCAGGTTTGCGCTTGAGTCACGCCGCTCGTTGCCTACGCCGTCGGTATCGTTCTGGCATATGACCGGTTTGGGCAAGCTGTTTCCCGGGTCTAAGGTATTCGGTAAGTACCACTGCACCTATTTTAATAAGGATATGGAGTGTCAGATTGACGTGGTATCGGGCGCATACATGTTCGTGCGCAGGGAGGCGCTTGACAAGGTGGGCGGATTTGACGAGGCGTTCTTTATGTACGGCGAGGACATAGACCTCTCTTACCGCATACTGCAGGCCGGATACCAGAACCGTTATCTGCCGCTGCCCATAGTTCATTATAAAGGTGAGAGCACCAACAAGACGTCATATCGTTATGCCAAAGTGTTCTATGACGCCATGCTTATTTTCTTCAACAAGCACTTTAAGCGTTACAGCCGTCTTCTGGAGTTGCTGGTAAGGCTTGTGCTTGGATTCAGGAAAGTGGGTACGTTTATAGGCCAGAACATCCATGCACACAGTCGCATGCTGGCCGATTACACCGAGGACTGCCTTTATGTGGGGCGTAAGGAGACATTTGCCCATGTGGAGAGTCTTATAAAAAACAGCATTTATCTGCGTAATCTGCAATTGGTTGAGGGTGCTGATGATGTCGGGTCCGCACTTCATGGCCGCATAGGCCCGGAGGTAAAGGCGATAGTATTTGATACCGATGCATTCTCTTACGATGCCATCTTGTACTGGATGTACGGCCGCGCATCGGAAGGTAAACACTATACAATGGGACTTTATTCGGCCGGTACAGGCCATCTAATAACGGAGGATGAAGTGATATGACAGAGAAAGATATCTTATCGGACGGAAAGTACCGTCTGCGTGCACCGGAACCCGAGGATCTGGATGTGCTGTTCGGCATGGAGAACGATACGTCACTGTGGATGGCGTCAGGTAATGCCGTTCCGTATTCACGCTATCAGATCAAGAAATACATTCTTATGTCGTCACATGATTACTATACGGACCGTCAGATCCGCCTTATGATTGTGCGTGCAAGTGACGGCGTGGTTGCGGGCAGTATAGACCTGACCGATATCGACCCTTACAACGGGCGTGCCGAGATTGGAATAGCATTGCTCTCTGAGCATAGAGGACAGGGGATTGCATCGGCTGCTATCAAGCTGATGGCTGATTATGCTCGTAAGGTTCTCCGGTTGAGCCAACTGTTCTGTCATGTGCCGGCCGACAACAAAGCCAGCATTAAACTGTTCACCAGTAATGGGTTTGCCCGAACCGGCCGGCTCAAAGACTGGCTCGTAAAAGACGGTGGTTATACCGATGTGCTGATAATGCAGAAAATTTTTTGAAAAAAATGTGCTCTGACGCTTGTAGGTATCAAAAATGTCTGTACCTTTGTCACCGCAAAACAGCGAGGTGCGGTAGTTCAGCTGGTTAGAATGCCGGCCTGTCACGCCGGAGGTCGAGGGTTCGAGCCCCTTCCGCACCGCTGGAACAGAGTTACCGATTGGTGACTCTGTTTGTTTTTATTAATTGCAGATTGTTTGTGCTGAAGAATTCCATTTTTGCATTATATTTGCTGTACATAGTCAGGCGATAGTCATTAAAAGATAAGTGCTGATGTTACAGAACCTGTTGGTAAAACTCAAGGACAGACCGATACTAAGCATCCTGTTGTGCGTGGTGTGCTCGGAGATTATCCAACTCGTAATTACGCTTATATCCAGGAAACCTCCAACATTCCATTATGGTATTGCGGTTGTGGCTCTTCTTGCTCTGTTTGTAACTCCAATCCTGCTTAGTATCCAAAACAAAAGAAATCATACGGATGCTGAAAAGGCCGATGATGATCTGGACCAGCCGGGAAACTCCGATGAGGATACGCAGATTTCCGAGTAAAGGAATAACAGAAACCTTCGCTATTTATTTTTTTGCTAAATTCGCAGTCTGAAAACTGATTGATTATGAAAAAGACCGTAACATTTGGTGAAGTTATGCTCCGTCTGGCTACGCCGGGCTATGAGCGTTTCGGACAAGGTAATATGCTTAGTGCTACCTATGGCGGCGGCGAGGCCAATGTGGCCGTGTCTCTTGCCAACTACGGGCTCCCGGTTTCATTTGTGACCAGAGTCCCTGATAATGATATATCTTTGGCCTGTCTGCGTGAACTGCGCGGTTTTGGCGTCGACGTATCGGATGTGGTGTTCGGTGGTGACCGTCTGGGCATATATTTTCTTGAGACCGGAGCGGTAAGCCGTGGCAGCAAGGTTATTTACGACAGGGCAGGTTCGTCAATATCAAAGATAGAACCGGGTATGATTGACTGGGACAAGGTCCTTGCCGACGCCGGTTGGTTTCATTGGACCGGTATCACTCCTGCAATATCCGAAGGGGCAGCCAAGGTTTGCATGGAGGCTGTAAAGAAGTGTAATGAGAAAGGTATTACCGTTTCATGTGACCTCAATTACCGTAAGAACCTTTGGAAATGGGGCAGGAAAGCCAGTGAGGTAATGCCTGACCTGGTAGCCTGTACAGATATTGTGTTGGGCAATGAAGAGGACGCCCAGATGGCGCTCGGTATCAAACCTGAGGGCGTGGATGTATCCAAGGGCGAGGTTAGTGCCGATGCATACCTGTCAGTGTCACAGCAGATCATGGCCAGATTCCCGCGTTGCAGAAAGGTTATCACCACATTGCGGACATCAATAAACGCTAACCATAACAAGTGGGCTGGTGTGCTATATGACGGCAAGACGCTGTTCAAGTCAAGACAGTATGATATTACACACATAGTTGATAGAGTAGGTGGAGGTGATTCATTCATGGGCGGCCTGATTTACGGATTGCGCGTTTATGAGGATGACCAGAAGGCGCTTGATTTTGCAGTTGCCGCTTCATGTCTCAAACACACCATCTATGGTGACTATAACCGTGTTACTGTAAGTGAAGTAGAGAAACTTATGGGTGGCGACGCATCAGGTCGCGTAGCCCGTTAAAAATTACAGATATGAGCCGATTCAAAAGATTGCAGGTGCTCAACACATTCGTAGGCACCGGAATAGTCCCTCTGTTTTACAACAAGGACGCCGAGCTGGTAAAGAATGTTGTTAAGGCATGCTATAACGGTGGTGCCCGTGTATTTGAGTTCACCAATCGCGGAGATTACGCCCATGAGGTTTTTGCCGAGGTCAATAAATGGTGCGCCACAGAGTGTCCGGAAATGATTATGGGTGTGGGTTCAGTAAGTGATCCCGCAACAGCGGCGCTCTATATTCAGTTGGGTGCCGGATTTATTGTATCACCCAGTCTTAATCCCGATATGGCCAAGATCTGCAACCGCCGTAAGATTGCATGGATACCTGGTTGCGGAACACTTACTGAAATCAATACAGCCGAGGAACTTGGTTGTGAGATAGTGAAGATATTCCCCGGAACCGAAGTGGGAGGTCCTTCGTTTGTAAAAGCCATCAAAGGTCCGTGTCCCTGGACGGAGATAATGCCTTCGGGCGGAGTCTCACCGGATCCGGTCAGTCTTGAGGCTTGGTTCAAAGCGGGAGTTGCGTGCGTAGGTCTGGGTTCTCAACTCACTCCCAAGGACGTAATAGCAAAAGGGGACTTCAAGTTCATTGAGACTAAAGTCAGGGAGTGCATAGAGTTCGTGCAGAAACAGAAGAATTGAGCAGAAGGTAACCCTGTTTACCTCAATTCCAACCCGAATATTGATTCCAGCTCTTTCAGGGCTGGATTTATTTCTTTCATTTTCTCATACTGCTTGTCACGGGTCAGTATGTGTTTGACATTACGTGACTGGTCAACGGCAATCTCCATCGTTATGGCCGGGTTGTTGAAACTCTCACGTACATGACTGATGATACGTTCTGATGCCTGCCGGATTTCATCGGCCATCATCCTGTTTCCTACAGTAATGCTGAATTCCGTATCGGATTTAACGGTAGGAAAGCAGTTTTTCATACGGTTCTTGAGAGGGGTGTCTTCAACAGGCAGGTTTGCCGCAAAGTTATTCCAGCATATCCTGAGTGTCTCGTCAGACAACGGCTTTACCGGGTGTTGGTGTGTGTCGATTACCTGAACGGTCTGACGGCCGTGAGGCTGATCCGGACGTCCTGATGGCCTCTTGTTGTAGATGGATGTGAATATATTTCCATCCTTAACGATAGGGATGGAGCTCTTTTTGGCAGGTGTGGTTGTTTCAGTTCGTTGGGGCTGAAGCGTAACTGCAGTAACCGGCTCCAGCGGTTTTACAGGAGTGGTTGCTGATAATGCCTTGTTGAATATGGGTTTTAGTCTCTTGGGCTTGCGCCCACTGCTGTCATCGTCTTCATCGGCCTGTGCAACCTGGATCAGAGTGAGTTCCACAAGCAGGCGCTTCTTCTTGCTGATGCGGTAATTGAGATCGCAGTTATTGCAGATCTTAAGAGCCCGGTACAGGAACTTGGGAGTGCATCTTGAGGCTTGTGCCTTGTAACGCTCACGCATTTCATCACTGACTTCAAGCAGGGGCAGGGTGCAGGCGTCGCGGCTTACCATGAGGTTGCGCAGATGGAGCATCAGACCGCTTATCAGATGACTTCCGTCAAATCCCTTTGACAGGATTTCATTCAGGAGTACCATCGATTCGGGGATGCGCTTATCAAGGAACATATCAGTAAACCTGAAATAATAATCATAGTCAATGACGTTCAGGTTCTCTATAGTCTTCTGATATGTGACCTGTCCACCGGTAAAACTGACTACCTGATCGAATATGGATAGGGCATCACGCATTCCGCCGTCTGATTTTTCGGCTATAATGGCAAGAGCCTCAGGGTCTGTGGTAACGTTTTCTTTCTGAGCTACATACTGAAGATGCTCGATTATGTCCCTGTTGCTTAAGCGGCCGAAGTCATATATCTGGCAACGTGAAAGTATGGTGGGGATGATCTTATGCTTCTCGGTAGTGGCAAGTATGAATATGGCATACTTTGGCGGCTCTTCAAGAGTCTTCAGGAAAGCATTGAAGGCAGCCTGTGAAAGCATGTGTACCTCATCAATTATGTAGACCTTATATTTACCGTTCATGGGCGGAATCCGAACCTGTTCCGTCAGGTTGCGGATGTCATCGACAGAATTGTTGCTGGCTGCGTCAAGTTCAAATACGTTGTATGAGCGCAACTCTTCATTGAAACTCTTGCAGGACTCGCAATTGCCGCATGCCTCGCCGTCGGCACCACGGTTGGTGCAGTTGATGGTCTTGGCAAATATTCGGGCACAAGTTGTCTTGCCCACACCGCGTGGGCCGCAGAACAGGTATGTGTTGGCCAGTTTTCCGGAATTGATGGCGTTCTTGAGCGTTGAGACCAGAGCCTTCTGGCCAACAACGCTTGAGAATGTAAGTGGACGGTATTTCCGGGCCGAAACTATATAGTCTTCCATATGAAACCAAATATATACAAAGATACTGTTTTATTTGCAAAATGAGTTATTTTTGCAGCAAAGAAAAACCTCAATATGGATAATGGATTCTTACCTCAGCTAAAGGAGCTTCTGGGCAGGTACAAATACTGGATAGTGCTGGTGCTGTTCCTTCTCGTAATTCTTGTGGTCAGTGAAAACAGCCTGATCAGAAGGAGTGTCCAGAAACGTGAGATAAGGGCTCTTCAGGAGCAGTTGCGTGAGACTTCGGCACAAAAGAGACTGAATGAAGAGTTGCTGGAGGACTTCAGTAATGACAGTATGGTGATTGACCGTATAGCCCGTGAGAAATATAATATGCATCGTGAAGATGAAGACCTTTTCCTGGAACGCTGAGATAGTATGAACAAGAACAATAACCGTCTTATAGAATCCTTTACCGCAGTAGGCGGTCTGCTTCTGCTTTTTGGTGCTGCCGTCTATATAACAGGATGGACCTACGCCCCGTATTTCTATCTGGTTGGCTCGCTGATGTTTGCTGCCGGACAGTTTGCAGACCGTTATATGGGCGATGACCGAATTGTAAAAAGACTTCGATTCCAGCAGGTGCTGGGAGCTTTATTCCTGGTGCTCACGGCATTTCTGATGTTTTCGGATGACTTACATGCCCGGCTGCTTGAGGATGCTTCATTAGGAGGCAGTCTCCACTCTTTACTTGTCGGTATTACCCGCAGGAACAACTGGATAGTCACTCTTTCAATAGGGGCGGTATTTGAACTCTATTCATCGTTTCGTCTGGATCGTATCTTAAAAGAACAGGACTGATATCAAGTCGCTGTTATTCTTTATCAGGGCATACGGAATCGGGTTTCTAAACAGATTCTAATGCTTTTAACAACTTTTAGCCGCTTATGGCCGGCATTTGCTTAAAGAATAATAAAACTTGAATTCATGTTTTTATGTGTTGTATTTTTGCTACCCGAAAAGGATTGGAAATGTTCAGACAACGCTTTAATCTATTTCTGACATCAGCAAGCCTTGTGATAGCCCTGATGTCTTGCACAGGCCACTACAAGATAGACGGTGTAGTGGAAACCATAGGATATGAAGGACGGGAATTGTCACTTGTGGAATTCCTTCCTTTCCGTATCACCAAGATAGATTCTTGTGTTGTCAATCACGGCAGATTCCAGATGGAAGGCAATGCCGATTCCACCCGGCTTGTATTCCTGTGCAAAGAGGGGCGTCCCATAATTCCTCTTTATATAGAGAAAGGACATGCGCGAGTCAGTCTGCTTCCTACTGAGATGACAGTATCCGGAACACGTCAGAATGACCTTTTCTATAATTTCCTGCGCAAGAAGATAGAATTTGACAACCTTTATGAGGATATGTCCCAGAAACGCGTCTCCATGGCACGTTCCAGAGTGGATTTCAGGTCACTGGAACTTATTCAGGACAGTCTGCGTATGATTGTCGAAGAGTGTGAGGATATGATCTGCTCATTCATGGCAGATAATTATGATGAGCCGGCTGCAGTGGGTGTGTTCATGATGCTCAGTGCAAACCCCACCACAGAGGTTCCGTCACTACTCAGACGTATTCTGGATGCGGCTCCGGATGATTTTCTGAACGAGCCATACGTCAACGGGTATGCCAACCGTATAAGTTACGAACGTAACTGATATCCAGTTTCCAGCGTTTTACTGATGGTGTCGAATACCTTTCGGGAGGTATTGCCCATTATCTCTTTGAGTTCGGTCTCATTGGTCTCGGCGGTACTTTGGGGCCATACCGGTTCATGGATTGTGATATGTACCGGATGCCATGTCACATTCCATGCATGTCTGGACATTACCTGATAGTTTCCGTCGATGGTTACAGGCAGTATCGGAAGCCCCAATTCTTCGGAGATCAGGAATGCGCCTCGTTTGAACTTACCTATCTTTCCGTCGGGTGTGCGTGTCCCTTCGGGGAATATCACGACTGACATTCCGTTATTGAGTCTGGATTCAGCCTTGCGTATGCTTTCCATTGAACTGGCTCTTGAACTGCGGTCAATAAAAATGCAGCCGGCCATATAGCAGGCCCAACCTACAAAAGGTATGCGGCTGAGTTCCTTTTTCATCATCCATTTGAACTTGATTCCGATGAATCCGTATACAAGGAATGCGTCCCAGTAACTCTGATGGTTCGGGGCTATGACATAGGACTGTCCTTTGCGTATGTTTTCCTTACCGTGGACATGTACCGGGATCAGGAATACCAGATAGAAAAGACGCCCCCATATCATGCCGGGCCAATATCCCCAGAACCTGTCGTTGAATACAGAACCTATCATAGTAACCAAGGCTGTGATTATGGTGGCAACTATCATTATCGGCAGCGCAATGAAAATCTGATATATAAGGTAAAGTGCTCTGATCATTATCGGTTGAATTTTATCGGTTGTCCTTTTTGTGTAGTATCAAACTCACCGTTCCGGTATGCGGCATGACCGTTTATCCATGTTGTACATACTTTCCAGTGAAGGTGTTCTCCCTGAAACGGATTCCATCCGCAACGGTTGAATGCAGGGGTTGCCTCATATGCTTCTGTCATGTGTGATACAAGTGTGAGGTCTGCCTTATAGCCTTTTCGGATAAAACCACGCTCCTTTATCTTAAACAATCCGGCCGGGTTGTGGCACATGAGACGAACCACGTCGACTGGTTTTAATATATTAAGGTCTGTCAGTTCAAGCATTAAAGGTAGTGAGTATGGCAGAACCGGCATACCTGATGCAGCGCTCTTGCATCCGCCCTGTTTCTCGGACAGCAGGTGTGGGGCATGGTCTGTGCCAATCACGTCTATGCGGCCGTCGGTGAGAGCAAGCCTAAGGGCCTGGCGGTCTGCAGCAGTCTTGATGGCGGGATTGCACTTGATAAGCGTGCCCTTGGTGGCATAA
>CADCLI010000047.1 GCA_902802285.1 uncultured Bacteroidales bacterium | reverse complement strand
CCATCTCCGGATGGTTCCTACTTAGCCATCGGTCTATCAGCGCCCCTCCTATCGCCAATACCGATACAAGAACCGATATAAACAACGGATTGAATACTCCAGTGTCTTTAGGGAAATCAAATGGAACATTATACGAAACACCTTGAATCAACTTATAATTACCTGAAGGCTGAAAGCACAATGTCCATACCAGCAGCAGGTATTCCAGGATAATAATAGCCAAAACAAGATAAATGGAATCACGAATACCCTGAGCCCTCTTTTTAAAAGATATCTTAGGTATCATATATTGTGCGGCAAGTGCTCCTGGCAGGAACATAGTAGCCACAAACAATGCTCTTGAAACAGACAGGTCCTCCACAAGCTTCATAATTATCAGTGATACTATAATCACAGAAAACACCCAATAGGCAATAATAACGGCTCTTTTCATATACAAAGGATTTATGCTGACGAAGATAGCGAATACCTGAACACTCTGCTAAAAAAAACGCTGTCAAATCCCCCTCAAAAAGGTTATTAAGCCTTTCAGCAGGATTTGACAACTGACAAATACTCAAACAGAGGGATATGACACCTACAAAATTGTATGTTCCTATTCAAACACAATATCTTTGCATCAAACCAAAAACAAATGCGATATGGAAGAAGAATTAATTGAAGAAGTAATGGATGAGTTTACAGGCCCGGGGCCGTTAACCATATTGTTCCAGATTGTACCGCCATGGATACTGAGTGTATTCACCATTCTGTTGATAGCAATACTGTTCTGCGGATGGAAAGCTCCAAAATGGGTAAGGCCGATAGGATCGATAGCGTTGGCCTTCTCTTTCATTCCATGGACTTGGAGAATAATGACCGCCCTGAGCGACGTAAAAAACTTCGGTGGCGTATCACCTATGGTATGGATGAATGGCTTCAAAATCTCTTTATTCATAATTACATTGGGAATGATGGTATTCCTTATTTCAAGAATAGTCATTGCTATACAAAACAGTAGAAACTAAGAATCTAAAAGACCTGCCTTATGATAAAGTTTTTCTTATCCTCAATATCCACATTCGATGCTATTGCGTTTGTGATTCTTCTACTGGCGACAATAGCTGCAGCATGGAAGGCCACAGATAAAATCAGACCTGTAGGCAAACTGATAGAGGCCATTTTCATGACATCAATATCAGTGCAATGCCTGATTCTATTCATAAGAATTTATGATTGGATAGCATGGGGAAACGTAGCAATTCAAGTAGAGTTCTGCGATGATTTCAGGGCACTGGCATCAGTTGTAATACTGGCTGCCCTGGCCTACATAATCAATAACATTCTCTACATAATCCGCATTCCCCGCCTCTAAAAATAGTACAAAAGGGGACAGTCCCCTTTTGTATCATTTTTGAGTATATTTGTATTCAGACAATTGTATGTATGATACAGTACATCGCAGACCAAGCCCACTTCAAGGAGGTAATTGAGAGAGTACCCAACGTAAAGGAATCACTCTGGATTGGTACGGCCGATATAAAGGACCTTTATGTAGGTGAGCGGCCGTTCCTGGGCGTGCTGGCCGAACTGCTTAAAAAAGGGCGTGAAGTGCGTCTGGTTCACGCCAAGGAGCCCGGCCCTAACTTCCGCCAGGACTTTGACCGATACCCTCTTCTGTTTGACGGACTGGAACGGGTTCTCTGCCCCAGGGTTCACTTCAAGATTATCGTATTTGACCATTCGTTAGCATACATCGGCTCCGCCAATCTGACCGGCGCCGGCATCGGTATGAAAAGCCCCCAAACCCGCAACTTTGAAGCCGGAATACTGACCGATGACCCCACCCTGGTAGAACAAGCCATGAATCAGTTTGATTCAGTCTGGGCCGGAATCCAGTGCAAAAACTGCGGACGAAAGAAGTTCTGCAGCGATCCTATCGCAAAGTGACGCAAAGAGGACACAGGGAACTGATCCTTCTGTGTCATTCTCTAGCCTCAATGCAGAAAACAGCATAAAGGGGAACTGACTTTATATCATTAGCAAGCCCGAAGTTTTTTCCTGATACGCGGTAAGCAAAAGGACACTTGTAGGTTTTCTTGAAATTGTTCATACTGATAGCATCAACCTTCCTGCCTTTCTTGACCTCTAAGGGAATGACACTCATACCATCCTGCAGGATGTACTCCACCTCCTGAGTATTATCGTTTTTCCAATAACGCAGAGTAATGCCGTTGGCAGAGAGAGCCTGAGCAACGTAGTTCTCTGCTACGGAACCAAGGAAGGTGTTATCAGTTTCAATGGAATTGAGGAGCATCTGGGCAGGCATCTGGGCTTTTGTGTTAAGCAGGCCGATATCAGACATATAGATCTTGAAATCACTGTCATCTTCCTGAGTCGAGATGGGGATGAAACCATGGGATATCAATTTGCACTTGTGGACTACCCCGGCCAGGATGAGCCATTCTATTGCCTCACCGAATATCTTGGCAGTACCGCCTTTTTGCGCAAGCTTGTATTGGAACTTGCGGTTCTCTTTGGCCAACTGGGCAGGAATGGAGTTAAAGCAGGCTCTTATCTTGACTGTGGTTCCTGGTTTGGCGTATTTGGCCATATCGGCATTGTAACCAAGCAGAATGGACTGCTGTACCGTACGGCACTCAAGGTAACTGTGGGTCTCAACGTATTTTCCTACGCTCTCAGGCATACCTCCAATTATAAGGTACCGCTGATAATAATCCAGAGCCAACTGATGAACTGAAGCCGGCATTGCCTCATTTGAATTGAAGTGAGTGCGGATATCCTCAGCCAGAACATCCATATTCATAGCCCACAGGAACTCTTCAAAATCCATAGGGTAAAGGCGCAACTCATCGACCTTACCTACCGGATATGAAAACTCTTCTTCCTGCTTTTCTTGAGTTTCTTCCTGATCCGGCTTGTTTCCCTGGCCACGACATCATACTGTGGATAATCCTCCTGGAAATATTTGAGGGCAAGCAGCGCCCGTTTGCAGTCCTGAATCTCATCCAGTATGACAAGTGTATCATGCGGGATAATCCTGACATTGTACAATGTTTCCAGATAAGCGATTATTTCCAAAGGATTGATATTGTCCTTAAGGAAATTGCGAACATCAGGAACCAGGTCAAGGCTCACCTTGATATAATTCTTATAGTGTTGGCGCCCGAATTCTTCAAGAATGTATGTTTTACCAACCTGACGGGCACCCTGCAGGATGAGAGGCTTATGGTCAGGCCTGTTTTTCCAGTCTATAAGTTGCTGTGTAATTTTTCTTTTCATTGCAATTACTGCCATTATTTTTGAGGCAAATATAATCAAAACTATAAAAAAATCATATAAACTCTGATTAATTCATAGTTTTTCTCACGTATAACACAGGGAACTGATCCTTCTGTGTCAAAGGCGAGACTTGAAGTCGGCGTAGGTGAATGACTTGAGGAGGGTGTAGTCGGAGCCCTGCTTTAGGTAGATTGACGGGAGGGGCATGCCGTTGAAGGTGTTGTTCTTGACCATGGAGTAGATGGCCATATCCTCGAATATGAGGGTCTGGCCTTCTTTTATGGGATTGTCAAAAGAGTACTCCCCTATTATATCGCCCGATAGGCACGTGGGGCCACCCAGACGATAGGTGTATTTCTTTTCCTGAGGCTGGCCGCTGTCTCTTAGCGGGGGCCGATACGGCATCTCAATCACATCGGGCATGTGGCAAGCGGCCGATGTATCCAGGATTGCGAGCAACAGCCTCGCCGGGTTCAAGGTAGACCTCCAGCCCGTACTGCTCCTGCATACGCCTTATGCAGCGTTCAAGCCGCGGTATATCGTAATCGGCGCGGGTAATGTGGTGTCCGCCTCCAAAGTTTACCCATTTCATCTGTGGCAACCACTCACGGAACTGCTCCTCAAAGCCGTTCAGCGTGGTCTCCAAATCATCGGAGTTCTGCTCGCAGAGAGTATGAAAGTGTAATCCGTCAAGCAATGCAACCAAATTGGCAGGCGCCTTGCGGAACTCATCAAGGGTAACCCCTAACCTGCTGCCCGGAGCGCAGGGATCATATATTGCGTGCTCTGCGGGCTGGGTTGAAATCTGCGGATTTATGCGCAGGCCCACCTGCAGGCCGGCCTCCTTGGCGCGCACGCCAAAAAGTTCCAGTTGACGTATGGAATTGAAAACTATATGGTCGCAGATGGATAGAATCTCCGGCATATCCTCCTCACGGAACGCAGGAGAGAAAACGTGGTTCTCACGGCCGGGCATCTCCTCGTGGCACAAACGGGCCTCAAAGAGCCCGCTTGCTGTAGCGCCACAGAGATATTGTGATATAAGCGGATAGACGGCATAGCAACTGAACGCCTTCTGCGCCAGCAGGATTTGGCATCCGGTATGGTCCATCACACCGCGCAGCACCCGTAGATTCTCCTCCAGGCGGTCGCGGTCAATGACGTAACACGGGGTATGCAGTTGCTTAACGTCCATAGAAAAACCTGTAAAAAATCAGTCAACCATTACGGGGTTCTCATCCACAACCCAAGGCAGACCCCACTTGTTCAGGGCCTCCATGTATGGATCGGGATCAAACTCCTCAACATTGAACACGCCTGCGCCCTTCCACTGGCCGGTCATGACCATCATGGTGCCGATCATTGCAGGAACGCCGGTTGTGTAAGAGATAGCCTGTGAACCTACCTCCTTGTAGCACTCCTGATGGTCGCACACGTTGTAAATCTTGATGGCGCGCTTCTTGCCGTCCTTGGTACCGGTATAGATGCAGCCTATGTTGGTCTTGCCTACTGTGCGCGGGCCCAGTGATGCGGGATCGGGCAGCAGAGCCTTGAGGAACTGGATAGGAACAATCTCACGGCCCTCAAACATAACGGGATCGGTGCGAAGCATACCTACGTTCTCAAGACACTTCATGTGAGTCAGATAGCTCTGGCCGAATGTCATGAAGAAGCGGATTCTCTTTACGCCGGGGATGTTCTTGGCAAGAGACTCAATCTCCTCATGATGAAGCAGATACATATCTTTCATGCCTACCTGCTCAAAGTTGTACTCGCGCTTTATCTCCATGGGTTTGGTCTCTACCCAGTGGCCGTTCTCCCAGTATGATCCGTTGGCCGATACCTCCCTCAGGTTAATCTCGGGGTTGAAGTTGGTTGCAAAGGGATAGCCGTGATCACCGCCGTTGCAGTCCAGGATGTCGATGGTGTCAATCCGGTCAAAGTAGTGCTTGAGTGCGTATGCTGAGAATACGCTGGTTACGCCCGGATCAAAGCCGGTGCCCAGGATTGCGGTGATGCCTGCATCCTTGTATTTCTTCTGATATGCCCACTGCCATGAGTAGTCAAAATAGGCGGTAAAGCCCTGCTCCTTGCAGCGTTTCTCATAAATCTTGCGCCACTCGGGATCCTCGGTGTTCTCGGGCTCGTAGTTGGCTGAGTCAACGTAGTGTACGCCGCATGCCAGGCAGGCGTCCATGATGGTGAGGTCCTGATATGGCAGGGCCAGGTTTAGTACTACATCGGGCTTGACGCTCTTGATCAGGGCTATCAGCTCGTCCACGCTGTCTGCATTTACCTTGGCGGTGGTTATCTTGGAGCGGCTCTTGCCCTCGGCCTCAATCTTCTTCTTAAGGTCGTCACACTTGCTTACCGTACGGCTTGCAATGCAAATCTCATTGAACACTGCGTCATTCTGGGCGCACTTTTGAATCGCTACTTGGGCTACTCCACCGCAGCCTATTACTAAAACCTTTCCCATTTTTATAAATTAATCATTCAATAAATATCTATCCAAGGATTTGATGAAATCATCCAATTCTTGACTTTTATATTTCTCAATACTATTAAGTATAATTGCTTTTCTATTGCCTAAATCCTCTATCGGAGAAGGATCTATAGTTTGAACAAAAGATTTAGCATACTCTTTTACTTCTTGAATAGCATCAGGACTATAATTGAGTATGTCAAATAACACACTTTGAGAAATATCGTCTTCTTGAATGTTTTTATCATCAAATCCTTCAGTAATACACTCACAAAGAAAATACTCTTTAAGTAATTCTCTTTGTTCCTTAGTTTTATCGTCTGTTTGTTGTCCCAAACAACTAAATAGAGATAAGACAGACAAAAAGAAAAGATAATAATACCACTTCATAATCTCACAAATTTAAAAGTAATTCGCGAACAATCTTGCAGGCTGCTGCTGTTGAGGCTCCGCTCTGGTCATAAGGAGGACAGAGTTCGTTAACGTCAAGGCCTACTATGTTGCAAGAATTGCAGACTTTATATATTGCTTCTATCAATTGCATGAAAGTTACTCCTCCGTACTCGGGAGTTCCTGTTCCTGGGAATACTGAGGGGTCCATTACGTCCAGGTCTATGGTGAAATAGACGGGCACGTTACCCAGACCCTTGACTGTTTCGGCAAGGCCGTCAAAGCTGAAGGGGTGCAGGTCGGTGTGGCCGGCTCGGGCCCATTGCCATTCGGGGCGCTCTCCGGAGCGGATGCCGAACTGGTGGATTCGGCCGTCGCCCACAAGGTCGTGACAGCGGCGGATTACGCAGGCGTGTGATAGCTTTACGTCAAGGTACTGGTCTCGCAGGTCGGTGTGGGCGTCAAAGTGGATTATGTGCACGTTGGGGTATTTCTTGAATACCTCGCAGAAGGCTCCAAGGGTTACCAGATGCTCCCCTCCTATCATGAAGGGGATTTTTCCGTCGGCAAGAATGGTTGCCGCGCGCTCCGATATCTGATCAAGGGCTTTATCGGCACTGCCTATGCAGAGTTCTATGTCACCGCTGTCAAAGACGCTGATGTCCTCCAGGTCGCGGTCCAGCCAGGGACTGTAGGTCTCCAGGCCGAATGACTCGGAGCGGATGGCGTGCGGGGCAAACCTTGTACCCGGACGGAATGACGTGGTGGAGTCAAACGGTGCTCCAAAGAGCACTATGCTGGCATCGGCATATGAGGCATCACAGCCAATAAAGGTCTCTACATTTCTTTCCAGCATAGTTCAGTCCTTTATCTGCTCCACATCGGCCAGCATGCGCTCTACGTATGCAGGCAGGGCAAAGCAACCCTTGTGGAGGTTTGTTGTGTAATAGTTGGTCTTGATACCCAACTTGTTCCAGGCATCGGCATCCAGATCCAGAACCGGACGGTACTTCTTGGATGCAAAGCCAAAGAGCCAGTAACCCGACGGGTATGTGGGGATATGGGCCTGATATACGCGGCTTATGGGGAACCTGTTGACAATACGCATGTGAGCCTTCTGGGTCTCCAGGCGGTCCTCCTCATAGAAGGGGCTCTGATGCTGGTTTACCATGATCCCGTCGGCCTTGAGCGCCTTGTAGCAGCTGCCGTAGAACTCACGGGTAAGCAGACTCTCTCCCGGGCCGTAGAATCCGGCCGAGTCAACCACGATTAAGTCATACTCATTCTCTATATGGCGGATGTAACGCAGGGCATTCTCGGTGTAGATGGTCACGCGCGGGTCATCCAGTGACTCTGCCATCTCGGGGAAATACTCACGGCAGGCCTGAACCACACCCTCGTTTATCTCAATCAGGTCAATCTGCTGGATGGACTTGTATTTGAGCAGTTCACGAACCACACCTCCGTCGCCCGATCCGAATACCAGCACCTTCTGGGCATTGGGATTCACGGCCATGGGGATATGTGACAACATCTCATCGTAGATGAATTCATCCCTCTGGGTAAAGATGATATAGCCGTCAACCGCCAGGAACCGGCCAAACTCGGGCGACTCAAAGATATCCACCCTTCCCAAACCATTCTCGGCGGGATAAAGATGCTTGTCAACCTTTACCGAGAACTTTACGTTTGGAGTATGAAACTCAGAAAACCAAAATTCCATTGCCCTGAAGAATCAATATGTTGTACTTTCCTTAATCACATTAAGACGCTCTACCTTCTCATCCTCGGGGCCGGTCAGCTGACAGCCCTTCTCCTTTGCGTAGAGTATGTAGTCTATGATTTCCTGCGTGATGCGCTCACCCGGGGCCAGAATAGGAATTCCGGGAGGATAGCACATTACAAACTCCGTACATATACGTCCGTTGGTCTCACGGATGGGAATCATCTCCTCCTTGGGAGCGTAGAAAGCCTCCTGCGGAGTCATCACCACCGACGGGTTGATGTACTCATGGTCAAACAGACCGGTACGATCCTTGCTGTAACGGCGTTTGACATCCACCAGAGCGCTCACCAGGCGCTCCACCTCACGCATACGGTCACCTATCGATATGTATGCCAGCACGTTACCCATATCACCAAGTTCCAGTTGGATATCATACTCATCGCGCAGCAGATCATAAACCTCAATGCCTGCCAGACCGATATCCAGGGTGTAAACGGTAAGTTTTGTGGGGTCGAAATCAAACACGCTGTCACCGTTTATCAGCTCCTTGCCGTAAGCGTAGTAGCCGCCAATCTTGTTGATCTCGGTGCGGGCGTAATTGGCTATGCGCATAACCTCCCTGAAGAGCTCCTTGCCGCGCAGTGCCAGATTACGGCGTGATATGTCAAGACTTGAAATGAGCAGATAAGATGCGCTTGTGGTCTGAGTGAGGTTAATCACCTGACGTACATAACCGGCGCTCACGCCCGGGCCAGTAAGCAGGAATGAGCTCTGCGTAAGGCTTCCGCCCGATTTATGCATTGAGACCGATGACATATCGGCCCCCGCAGCCATAGCGGTAAGAGGCATATCCTCACCAAAGTAGAAGTGGGTTCCGTGAGCCTCGTCCACCAGCACCAGCATTCCGTGCTCGTGAGCCAGTTCCACAATCCTCTTCAGGTTGGAGCAGATCCCGTAATATGTGGGGTTGTTCACCAGGATGGCCTTTGCCTCGGGGTTCTCCTCGATGGCGCGCTCCACCTGCGATATCTTCATACCCAGGGCTATACCCAGGTGGCTGTCCGTATCGGGATTTACATAGATGGGAGTTGCGCCGTTCACAACCAGCGCATTGATGACGCTGCGGTGCACGTTACGCGGCAGGATTATCTTCTCGCCACTCTTGCAGGCGGTCAGCACCATAGTCTGTACGGCCGATGTGGTACCGCCCACCATCAGGAATGCGTGTGCGGCGCCGAATGCCTCGGCGGCCAGTTCTTCGGCCTCTTTGATTACTGATATGGGGTGACAGAGATTGTCCAGGGGTTTCATTGAGTTTACATCCAACTCAACGCACTGCTTTCCCAGCAGAGCAACGAGTTCGGGGTTTCCCCTGCCTCTTTTGTGACCGGGTACATCAAACGGTACCACTCTGTTCCTGCGGAACTCCTGCAGAGCTTCATAAACGGGAGCTTTTCGCTGATCCATCTACTCAAAAACGTTTTAAAAGTTCAACCATCCAGCCTTTTTTCCATCCCTCGCCTGAGAGGACAAAAAAAAGACATAAACAATAAAACCTCTCTTGTTTACGTCTTCGGTACGCGGGCAGTAATGCCTTTTGTACTTTCAAATCAGAGTCTATATAGTAAACAAATACTTTTACTACTCTTCTTATTGACCGTTTTCCAAGTCGGGCGGTTATTAAAAACCTCGGTTATAAAGTAACCAACTTAAAAATAGGGGTACGCCAGGCGTACACAATGTGCGTTATGCGCACAACTCAATAATAGGAAAACTCTGATTCAATCCATTCTGCTTTCCTGACTGCAAAGGTACACCTTTTTTATTACCCCCCAACCATTTTTATAAAAAATGCATTATCTTTGCACCGCTTTTCAGGAAGAGAAGCTTACGGGATGTAGTTCAGTCCGGTTAGAATGCCTGGTTTGGGACCAGGTGGTCGAAGGTTCGAATCCTTTCATCCCGACAAAGGGGCGGCTAATTTGCCGCCCCTTTGTCGTGTGAAAGGATTCAAGGCCTCCTTTTATTTTGCTTCGCAAAAGCGCTCCATTTCATTTCGCTTGGCGGCCCTACGGGACCGCGGTCTCGTTCGTCGCCTCACTCGCTCCAATACGCTTTTACCTTTATTTCAGTATTTCATATGCTTTGAAGCACTTGACGAGTTTCTCGGTCGCAATGTCTATCTGCTCCTTGGTGTGGGTGGCCATCAGTGAGAACCGGATCAGCGTATCCTCGGGGGCGCAGGCCGGCGGGATGACCGGATTCACGAACACGCCCTCCTCAAACAGCATCTTGGTGATGAAGAAGGTCTTGTAGAAATCCCTTATATATAGAGGAATTATAGGTGTCGATGTCTTCCCTATCTCAAATCCCAGCTGGCGGAAGTTATTAAGCGCATAATCCGTAAGTTCCCACAGGTGGGCGATACGCTCCGGCTCGGTCTTCATAATCTGAAGTGCTGCACGGGCGGCTGCTGTTGCGGCCGGGGTGTTGCTGGCGCTGAATATATAAGAGCGGGAGTGGTGACGGACCCAGTTGATTATGGATGCATCGGCTGCAATGAAACCGCCGATGGCAGCCAGTGACTTGCTGAACGTACCCATTATGATATCCACCTGGCCGGTAAGCCCATAGTGGTTGCAGACACCGCGTCCGTGGTCTCCCAAAACACCCAGGCCGTGGGCCTCGTCCACCATGATGGAGCAGTTTTCATTCTTAAGGGCAACTATCCCCGGAAGGTCTGCCAGATCGCCCTCCATGCTGAACACTCCGTCCACCACTATCAGCTTGAGTGAGTCGGGCTCACAACGGTTCAGGGTCTTTTGGAGCGATGCCATATCGTTATGCTTAAACTTGAGCGGCTTGGCAAATGACAGGCGTCGGCCGTCCACAATCGATGCGTGGTCCAGGTCATCACAGATGACATAGTCATCCCGGCCCATCAGGCATGAGATTGCACCAAGGTTGGTCTGGAATCCAGTGCTGAATATCATGGCGTCCTCCTTGCCCACAAACTCGGCCAATTCGGTCTCGAAAGCCTTGTGAAGGTCCAGCGTACCGTTCAGGTAACGTGAGCCGGCACAGCCTGTACCGTATTTCCTTGTAGCCTCTACCGCTGCCTCTATTACTTTGGGGTGATTGGTCAGTCCCAGATATGAATTTGATCCGAACATAAGGACCTTGCGTCCCTCCATGATAACTTCAGTGTCCTGCTGGCTTGAAATACACCTGTGATAAGGATAGATACCCTGTGCCTTACCCTCCTGCGGGAGAGTATATGCTGCACATCTTTCGCTAAGTTTATTCATAACGGCGCAAAATTAGTCAATTTGCCAATAGGTGCAATCTTTTTAATTATCTTCGCGTCGGGATTTGCAACTGTATCCGGAAATGAACGTCAAGAGGAAAATTGTTTTTGTATACAACCCCATATCAGGGAGCCACAAGCTGTTGCCTGTGGTCCCCATCATTGAGAAGTTTATCAACAATGACATCTATGACTATGAAATCATCAACACTCAGCACAAGGGTCATGCCACTGAGATTGCCCGGGAGTATGCAGCCAGAAGATATGACGCAGTAATTGCAGTAGGAGGTGACGGCACCGTAAACGAGGTGGGTTGCGGACTCATAGGCTCAGATACCGCACTCGGTATCATACCATGCGGGTCAGGCAATGGCCTGGCACGTCATCTGGGAATCCCCATCGACCCCTTCAAGGCAGTAAAATGGTTGGACAAATCCATATTCACCGATATAGATTACGGCACCATGAACGGTCAGCCTTTCTTCTGCACCTGCGGAGTAGGTTTTGACGCCAAGGTGAGCGATTCGTTCTCTAAGGCAGGCACCCGCGGAGTCCTGACTTACCTGGAGAGCATAATGAAGGAGATTGCCACCTACCATAATGAGACGTACAAGCTCTCCTTTGACGATTCCAGCGAGACATTCGAGGCTTTCTTCATAACCTGCGCCAATGCCGACCAATGGGGCAACAACGCATTCATTGCACCCACAGCATCACTCCAGGACGGTCTTTTGGATGTAATCGCCGCCCATCCATTCAACGTGGTCGACGCCCCTCTCATAGCGTTCCAGCTATTCAACAGGCAGATTGACAAGAACCCCAAGGTAAGCGTAAGGAAATGTAACGGAGTTACCATAACCCGCCAGAAGGAAGGCCCCGCGCACTATGACGGCGATCCCGTGATAATGGGCAGGGAGATCAGGATTGAGATTGTCCCGTCAGGTCTCAAGGTGCTTATCCCCGACAAGCGCCGCGGCATCTAGTATTTAAGGTAAAAATCCCTTACAAGATTAATATATTCCGATGTCTCTTTGCCATCGGGCCCGCAAATGCTGACCACATCTGTTTCCAGACCGAAACAGTTCCGGCCGAACTCCACAAGCGAGCGTTTGGGAGTCTTGCCCGGCACCGTAACTACATCAGTCCTATGGCACATATCCAACCCTTGGGCGGCGGCACACCTGGAAAATGTCTCAACTGCATCCCGGGGCAGCACCAGGCACAGGCGGCCGTCATCGGCAAGCAATCTTGAAGCACAGGCCGACAAGGTCTCAAAACTCAGGGAATCATTGTGACGCGCAGTGTTCCGACCAGAGTCAGGACTCCGTAACGAATCCCTGAAATAAGGAGGATTGCATACAATGCGGTCATACCTGAAACCAGCGTTGAAAAGGGCGATATCCGAACATACCACATCAATTCTGTCGGCCCAGGGAGAATTGGCAGCATTGGCACGCGCCTGAACGGCTGAATCGGGATCAATCTCCACTGCCGTCACCCTACCCGCTCCCCTCTGTGCCGCCATGATGGCGATAAGACCGGTCCCTGTACCGATATCCAGCACCGTACAGCCCTCTTGCAATGGGAACCAGGCGCCCAACAGCACGCCGTCGGTCCCGACTTTCATCGGGCATCGGTCCTGCTCTATCCTGAAACGCTTGAACTCAAAGTACTGATTTGACATCCGTAAGTGATAAAGAATGCTGCAAAATTACTTTTTTTGTTTTATTCACCGCTTTTGACCCTGCAAATAGCTGTTACGTGCGCGCAATTATCTAAATTTGCAGATTATTTGCAGAATGATATATGTGGACGAAGAAAAAATCTGAAGACTCTTTTGACGAGTCAAATCCGGCATTCTCAATGATAGCCGATTTTGACGGTAATGAAAACGGGCTTTTTGACTCCCAGCTGGATGAGGTGGTACCCGTGCTTCCGCTCAGGAACATGGTGCTGTTTCCTACTGTTGTAATGCCTGTTACAGTAGGCCGTAAATCGTCACTCAAACTAATACAGAACGCATCAGCTGAATCAAGACAGATAGCAGTTTTCTGCCAGAAGGACCCCGACACAGAGGAGCCGGACCTGAACGACCTCTATACAGTGGGCGTATTGGCCAAGGTCATCCGCATTTTTGATATGCCGGACCAGACCACAACGGTTGTTCTGCAGGGCATGCAGAGAATCAAGCTAAAGCACATAGTGGATTTTGACCCCTATCTGATGGGTGTAGCCGAGTTGTTCCCTGAGGTCCTGCCCCCTACCCGCAGCAAGGAGTTCAAGGCAATTGTGGATTCATGCAAGGATGCAGCAATCAAATACGTAAAGCTGTCCGAGAACATCCAGCCCGACGCCGCCTTTGCGCTCAAGAACATTTCCAACGGACTGTTCCTGATTAACTTCATATGCGCCAACCTGCCGTTTGACATAAAGGACAAGGCACGTCTGCTGCGTGAAGGGACATGCTCCAGCCGTGCGCTCACGCTGCTTTCTATTCTGAACCGCGAGATCCAGCTGGCCGAGCTCAAGATGAGCATCCAGCGCCGAACCCATGAGGATATTGACAAGCAGCAGAAAGAGTATTTCCTGCAGCAGGAGCTCAAGAATATCCAGGATGAACTGGGCGGAAGCGTCCAGGACCAGGATATAGAGGAGATGCGCCTTAAGGCTAATCAGAAAAAATGGAGTGACGATGTACGCAAGATATTTGACAAGGAGTTGCTCAAGCTGGAGCGTACCAACTCCCAGTCACCGGACTACAACGTACAACTGTCATACCTTCAGACCGTTCTGAGTCTTCCATGGGGAGAGTACACCAAGGACAACCTTGACATGGAGAATGCCCGCAAGGCCCTTGACAAGGACCACTACGGCCTGCAGAAGGTTAAGGAGCGCATCCTGGAGCATCTGGCGGTAATGAAACTGCGCGGTGATTTCAAATCCCCCATTCTATGTCTTTACGGCCCTCCCGGAGTTGGCAAGACATC
>CADCLI010000046.1:20677-28348 GCA_902802285.1 uncultured Bacteroidales bacterium | reverse complement strand
CTGTCGCAGTCGGCGCGGCCCCGGAACAGGTTCTTCACTCATCGGCCAAGGAGATGTCAAGACAGTTGATTCGTGAATTCCCCGAGAATTTCAAACCGTTCAGTTATGACAAGCGTGCCCTTGTCTGGTCAGCACTAAAATAACTCTATGAGAAAGACTGCATATATCCTGATGTTGGCTCTGATGTCCCTGACCGTACAGGTCCGAGCGCAGATGACAAGAGGCCAACTCCTGCGCAAATACTATCAGATAACCCAGCTGCATAACAGCGGCAAGGATGCCGAGGCTATAGCCCTCTGCGAGGAGATAACAGCCATGTATCCCAAACTGCCTGACACATACCTGCGCATGGCGCAGATCTATGATGACGGCGGCGAGCAGGAACTGGCTCTGCTTATGTACCGCACATATGCCAGTCTGGAGATGGATGACAAAAAACTGGCCGAGGTCAGCCCCAGGATGAAAGAACTGGAAAGTAAACTGGGAGCCAAGAGCCTGGAGGAACAGGAGAAGGAGAAGTTTGACAAACTGATGGCGGAGACCGCCCCACAGGAGACCCCGATTACCAGCAGTGCCACATCTCTATTTGACCTGTCAGCTCTGGTTGCTTCGGCCAACACCAGGGAGCCCGAACCGGAGCCGGAACCTGAATCCGAGCCGGTGGTCAATGAGTCAGAGCCGATGGTAATTCAGTCAGAACCGGTCACTGAGTCGGAGCCGGAACCCGAGCCGGAACCCGAGATAACGCAGGATATTCAGAAAGAGGCCGAGAGCATAGTGGAGAAAGCCTCGGAAAATGCCACCAAACCGGACTGTGCGACTCCTTACCTTTTCAGTCCGCACCCGGAAATCATCGGAGAGCTACAACTCAAACGGGATGCACAATATACCGCCCAAGTAACCCCCAAACGCTCTTTCGACGCCAAATCCGAACT
This sequence comes from uncultured Bacteroidales bacterium, assembly GCA_902802285.1. Classification (GTDB taxonomy): domain Bacteria; phylum Bacteroidota; class Bacteroidia; order Bacteroidales; family Bacteroidaceae; genus Colenecus. Next base: position 27,413 of record CADCLI010000046.1, on the reverse strand, counting down.
GACCGGCAAGTGGGCGTCATCACTTGTCAGCCCCGAGACCGGAAGAGAGTTCATTATCCTGGATATAGATCAGATGGGCAGCAACCTGTCCGTAATGATAAACAGCGAGTCAGGCCTGTTCCTGGACAAGAGGAACGGAATGTTCAAGACATCCTGGAACGCCGTCAAGAGCATCTGGTCCAGCGACGGTGCTGACTTTGATGCAACCGAACTGATTGGCAGTGCCACACGCGGAGATTTCTCCGAAGAGAGTTTTGACTTTACCTTCTCTCTCAAGAAGCATGAGAGACCCAATATAGCAAGCATCGGACGCGATGTCATGGACGGTCTGTCCCTGTTCATCCCGTTCGGAGCCATTGCCAGCCGCATAGGAAGTACTTTGTTAAACTATGCCGGGCGCAGGATAGGCAACGAGAAGTTCCAGACCAACATCAATTTCTCAATTCAGAGTGTGACCCGCGATGTACTGGCCTGCAGTTACATAGTCAGCGAACATCACTCCACTACCGACGGATCACGTGACATCATAATTGAGGAACGCAGTTTCCACATGTTCCGCGTTCCGGAGTCATACAAGCCTTACTCCTACAGCAGCAACGTTCAGGAAAACGCATTGTACCGCGCCATGTATACAAAGCTTGAGAATGAGGCCCTCAATGACCCAGATAAGCTGTTCCCGTTGGCATACATGAGTTATTACGGAGTCGGAATGGGCAAGAAAGCCGATGAGCCCGACCGTCTGTCAAAGGCCATCGTACAGATGCAGAAACTGGCCGACCAAGGCTGTCTGCGTGCCAGTGCCTGGCTTATCCCCGTCTATTACAACCTTTCTATAGACGAGAAGCACTACCCCATGCGCATGCAGCGAAAGAAATTCCGTGAATTGTCCGACAGCCAGATGAGCACGATGCTAATGGCCAACAACCCCTACGTATATGGTCTTAACGGTGATATCCTGGCCAGCGGCAACTCTGACCCGGAAGAGATAGCCGCCGAATACGAGAAGGGCGCCTCAAAGGGTGACGCCTATTCACTCTACTGTCTGGGAAAGGCATATAAAGAAGGCCTTGTAAAGAGCCGCGACCTGGAGAAATCACTGGATTGTTTCAGGAAATCGGCCGAAAAAGGTTACGCCGATTCTTACTTGCAGATTGCCCTGGCTTACAAGAGCGGGTTGGGTGTAGCTGCCGATTACGACCAGTATATCCACTCTCTGTTCCAAGCCATAGATGCCGGTTCTGTCGAAGCTGTCGATGAGCTGTGCACGGCATTCTTCTGGGGTATCGGCGTTGAGAGGAGCATTGAGACAGCCCAACAGGTACGTCGCACCTATTTCTACCTGAAGAATAACGTATGGCGCGACGTGCTTACACTTTACGGATTCCCAAGCATGTGATTCGGCAATGAACAGGACAAGATACATATTTGCCATCCTGCTGCTGGCGGTGTCGGTAACCACCCTGCCTGCACAGGACAATATAGAAATCAGGACGCCAGAGCGGATAGCCCGGATGATTGAGAGCATGCCGATGAAAGACATACCTCTCCAGGGGGTGTTCCGCTGTCCGGAACTGAGCAATACGGTGATGTTCTACACCGAGGCCAGGGATGGCGTAACCGAACAGCTTGGAGCACGGCTTTTCCCGGATGAAATCCGCTCCAATACGCTTTATGACCCAGTCATCATCGGTTTCATAGAACGCCTTTGGGTTGAACTCCTGCTACGTAAGACCACCGAATCCCAGATAAGCCTGCTTAAGGAGTACGGGGTCCGCATAGTGTTGGGGGGCTACCCGCTGGGATCAGGCAATTTCAGCAGGCTCAGCCAGGCTCTTGATGTCATAAACTCCATGAATTCATTTTCAACGAAAATAGGCGGGACTGAACTTGACGTACCGATCCGTACCGCGACCGGGAACACGCTTCACATATATATTCCGGCCAGCCGCGACCTGCTGTTCCAATATGACAAGAAAGAGCATGAGGAGCGCCTTGTAAAAGAACTGTTCAATTCCCGTAAGCCATACAGGCAGGTAGACCGTGTCATAAACATGTTACCGTATGACGACAACATCTGGGTGAGCGGAGGCTTATGCTATATGATTGACTCGCTACGAAATGACGTATTCCTGACCAGAAGCGGACAGGCTGTCTGGGATTCCAAGTCATACCCGGTAGAGACAATGCGCAACATTCTGATGAGTGCCGTAGTTCCGGTGCGCCTTAACGGGATGACCCTGGAGATAACGCCTCATACATACAACCGTGACATCCCCAAGTTCAGGATTCCCATGTCACAGTTCCTTGGTTATATCCAGAATCAGGGATTTGAATTCTATACAGGCGATGCAGGCCGCAACGGAGACAGATACCAATGCCTGCTGGTCATGTACAACACTATCTACAACTACCTGCATATGCTGTCGGTATCTTTCACACCCGATCAGCTGGATGCCGGCCAGACTGTCATTAAAGCAGACCTTTCAACATTCATTCCGCAACATAACATAAAGAACCTCTTTCAGGAAAAATAACAAAGAATTATGAGAATACAGCAATTACTACTTACATCGGCACTTGCATTATTTGCAGTGACAGCAAACGCTCAACTTGACGTTGTCCGGTTCAGTATACAGGACGGCATTTCTGACACAAATCTCAAGTCAGAGATAGAAAAGAGCACATCCAGACTCCTGTCTGTCCTCAACTCAACCGTCATTTCGGGTAAGTCCAAGGTCAAGCTGGAAAAGGAAGACGAGTCCATCTTTACCAAGGACGGCCGCAACTGCCTTGATGAGTTATGGTCATCGAGCGCAATGATGTGCCCCGTATCACAGATTACAGAGAAAGGTATCGCCATGCAGAACGGAACGGTTCAGGTAAGGAACATCCCTGTTACCATGCTTGCAGCCGATGATGACAACTGCGAGCAGGAACTTGTTATCTGCTACAACCAGCAGGGACAGATTGACAACATAATGATTGCCCTTGAGGAGCACCGTTACCTTGATGTCATCAACGCCCAGATAAGCGTAAAGGATTTCCATCGCCGTCAGTCCATCATTGACTTTGTTGAGAATTTCCGCACCGCCTACAACCGCAAGGACATTGATTACATCAACAACGTGTTCAGCGACAACGCCCTTATCATTACCGGCAAAGTGGTCAAGATTGACAAGAAAAAGCAGGACCTCACATCACAGTCTCTCAACACCGAACAGATCCAGTATCAGAAATCAACCAAAGAGGAGTACATAACCAACCTTAAGAAGTGTTTCAAGAACAACAGTTACATAAACCTTGTATTTGATGAGATCGAGGTGATGCGTCACCCCAAGCGCGATGACATATTCGGTGTCACGCTCAAACAGCACTGGAACTCTTCAAACTATTCGGATGTAGGCTATCTGTTCCTTATGATCAACTTTGAGGATGAGCTGAATCCAAGTATCCAGGTACGCACCTGGCAGCCGGACAAGTACAACGGAAAGCCACTGCCCAGGGATGAAGTCTTCTCCCTTGACATGTTCAGTATCTGATAACCCGAAAACAGTTTTTTATGAAACCCAAAGCCGGAATACTATTGACCATTGCTTTTATGGCAATGTCTGTCTGTGTGAACGCACAGGATCAGCTCAAGACCCTGATTGTGAACAACATCACCCCCGAACTGAGTGTCTACCCATGCGGCGACCGTCATGAGGCTCAGGTAATAATACGTTGCCAGGAACCTTTTGACCTTGTGCTGGCATCCAACTATGACGCCAATCTGAATTTGACCGTCACAACCGAAGGTCCGGAGAAGGTTTACAGCATCGTCTTCAAGACCAAGGAGGAAGGAACGTCCTTCAAAGGCCGTCAGTTATCCATAGTGGCCGAAGGATTCAGGAAGCACTACATACCGCTTAACCTGAGCGACAAGGAGAAACTGGAGTTCATGGTGTCTGACCCCTACTCCAAGTTGCGCTCCCTATTCTATACTGCAACCGAATCCGGTGTCAGTCTGATGACAGACGGCATGTATGATGCCGCCATTGACCAGTTCAATATCGCAAAGCAGTGCCCGGAATATCCCGAAACGCCCAACCATCTGGATGAATACATCGATAAGTGCGATTCCCTGAAGGCATGGACAGAAAGGGCTGCAGCATATTCCGATGCCGAAGACTATTACAACGCACGGTTTCTCTACCTGAAACTCATGACCGAGAACCCCAACTGCGAGCTTGTCAAGACCCTGTATTATAACGCCAATGAAAATTTCAACCGCGTCAGCAAGCATGACATTGATGTGGCACAGGCCTATTTTGACTCCAAACGCTATGACGAGGCGCGTGAGTTATATGAGCACGCCATAGCCCAGAACAACCCCCAGGCTTCATTGGCCGGCACCAACCTGGCTTACATCCAGCTAAAGCGCTATAAGCAGGACAACCATACCCGTTCACTGTCATACATCTTTGCGCCGGACTGCAAAATTGGCCTCATGTATGCCGGACTCAAGCCTGACAAGACCGGAGGATATCTGTCATTCGGATTTGACAAGGGAATGATTGACATGGTTTCAAAGAACCTTGAGCCGATAACAGAAACTGATCCGGCTTCAGGTAAGGTTATCGTTCCCGACAGGCCTGCATATCAGGCTATGGTCAGTTTCGGTTGGACAATGCGCCTCTATACCCGCGGCAAGAATGAGTATATCCCTAAGGTATGGTTGCTCATGACTCCGTTCAGCTATGCAGGAGGCGGTTTCTATTCAAAGATACCCAATCCGGACTATAACCCCTCATCATCAAACAAAGATGTATCGGAGTATAAAGAGAGCTATCATTGGATGAACGGAATTGCCCCTGAGATCGGACTTGCCGTCCGTTCATGGCGCATCATAATCAGTTATCGCTATCAGTACCGGTATCTGATAAACGGTGAAAAACCTGCATCCAAGAACTTAGAAAGTGCAAAGAACCTGCTCGGAGTAGGTTTCTGCTGGTAATAGATATGCTTGAAATAAAGGAGGTCCTTACAGACAAGGACAAGAAAAGGCTTTTCAGGTTTCCCATAGACCTGTACAGAGAGTGTGACATGTACGTACCCGTGCTCATCGGCGATGAGATGGATACATTCAATCCCAAGAAGAACGGTGCATACAGTTATGCCGACAGCCGGCTCTGGCTGGCTCTGCGTGACGGCAAGGTTGTTGGCCGCATCGGCGCCATACTGAACCGTGCCGCCAATAAGAAGGACAATGTAAAGCAGCTGCGTTTTACGCGTTTTGACTTTATAGATGACTTTGAGGTTTCGAAAGCGCTGTTTGATACCGTCGTGGCCTGGGCCCGTGAACTGGGCATGACAGAGGTGGTGGGCCCGCTGGGATTCTCCAATCTGGACAAGCAGGGCATGCTGGTGGACGGCTTTGACCAGCTGGACATGTACATCACGCTCTACAACTACCCCTACTACATCGAGCACATGAAACGTCTTGGCCTGACCAAGAAATGGGACTGGACTGAGACCAAGGTGATTGTTCCGGATCAGGTGCCGCCCAAGATGGACCAGATAGCCGATATATCCGAGAAACGTTACGGCTACTCCATCAAGAAGTTCCGTAACATGAAGGAGGTGCGTCCCTACATACGCAAGGCAATGGAGATAATCAACGTGGCGTTTGCCAAGCTTCACGGTGTGGTGCCTCTCTCTGCCAAGCAGATTGAGAACATGGAGCATCTGATTGCCCTGGTTGGCCGACCCGAGTATTCGCTCATGGTCCAGAACCAGCAGGGTGATCTGGTAGGGTTCGGATTCATCGCTCCATCCATAAGCCGCGGCATACGTGCCAGCCACGGTAAGCTGGGTCTGTTCTCCGCCCTTAAGGTGCTGGGTGACCTGAATGACCATCGGCACATTGATTTCTATATGATAGGCGTCCGTCCCGAGGACCAGAAAAAAGGCGTGGAATGTATCATACTGCGTGAAGGCATCAAGGCCATCCAGAGTCATGGAGGCATAGACTGCCAGACCGGCCCCATGCTTGAGGACAATGCCAACGTCCAGAACATCTGGAAGCATTTTGAGCACTACACCCACCGGCGCCGCCGCTGCTGGAGCTATACCATTTGACGCAAAGGGGTCGTTTCTTTCAGTCGCTTCGCTTGGTGAAGGTTTAGCTCGACGGCCCCGTGACGCAAAGGGGTCGTTTAACAATGCGTCATTTAACAATGCGTCACGAACAATGCGTCACTTTTTTAAAACTAACCAATTTTAAAATACAATGAGAAGAATACTGATTATAGCAGCGCTGCTGGTAAGCGCACTCACTTACGCCCAGCGCATGAATGTACTGGATGAGATAAAGGCCGATCCCCGTAAATCATACGGAACCGATTATCCCTATACTTTCGATGCGCCTGCCCTGACCAAGGCGCCCAAGGGTTACAAGCCTTTCTACATCAGCCACTATGCACGCCACGGCTCGCGTTATTACTGGAACAACTCGCTCTATCTGGAGCTGGACACAATCTTTACCGAGGCTCACGACAAGCATCTGCTCAACGCCGAGGGCGAGAAGTTCTACCGTCAGTTCAAGGCTCTCTACCCCGAGTTCATGGCCGGCATGGGCGAACTTACCCGCGTTGGCTGGGACCAGCATCAGGCCATTGCACGCAAGATGTATGAGAGTTTCCCGGAAGTATTCAAAAAGGGTGGCACCATTCGCGCCATATCATCCACAACCGGCCGA
>CADCLI010000046.1:0-20669 GCA_902802285.1 uncultured Bacteroidales bacterium | reverse complement strand
TGCATAACCAGTATGGCCGCATTCTGCCAGGAACTGGTGCAGTGCAACCCCAAGATCGATATCTACGAGCAGGCATCCAGGGCCACTCTGCCCGGTGTCAAGCCCGATGCCGATGACAATCCCTACCGCGTCAGGGCTCCGCGTGCAATTGCACAGCTTGATATGACCAATTTCAATCCCGAGACCCCTCAAGTGGCATCGCCCGATGAGATTGTGGCACGTCTGTTTACCAGCACCGAAGGGCTTTCACGTAACTCCCGCCGCATATACAGCAACCTCAAGAACCTCTACACCTCACTGCCCAGCATCGGTCATGAGGAACTTCTGGTTGGACTTTTCAAGCCCGAGGAGCTGACCGCCGGCTGGGAGCGCACCAACCTGAACTCGTACCGTAATTGGTACAGGGACATCAACGTGATGAAACCCATCGTACAGGATATTCTGGATCAGGCCAAAATGGTCATAGACGGAGAAAGCAACGATATTGCCTCCCTGCGATTCGGCCATGACACCAACCTTGGCCCGCTCAACATCATTATGGGCATCAACATGCCCAAGGGCGGCGTGACCGATGCCAGCCAGCTCAAATACTATTTCCAGGACTTCCAGATAGGAAAGGCCGGAAACCTGCAGTTCATATTCTACAAGAGCAAGAAAAACCCCGAGATTCTGGTCAAGTGCCTCCAGAACGGCTACGAGGTGCAGCTTCCGATTGACACTGACTGCTACCCCTACTACAAGTGGAGTGATTTCTACGCTTACTACAGCGCCATTTGCTCAGAGCAGTGAGGTGAGGTCGCTGAGTGAGCGGATTGTGTGGTCGGGGATGATTGTGGCCGATGCCTCCACGCTGCGGATGTTGAACCAGATGGTGTGCAGACCATAGGCCTGGCCTCCGCTGATATCGGCGTTGAGCGAGTCACCTACTATCACGGTCTGATCCGGACGGGTGCCGCCCAGTTGTGAGAAACAGTAGTCAAAATACTCGCGGGAGGGTTTGTTATAGCCGATGTCCAGTGAGCCGAATATTCCATCAACGTACTGCATCAGCCCGGCCTTGCCCAGACGTGTGGACTGCTGCAGGTTGGATGCGTTGCTCACCACATAAACCTTGTACCGGTCATGAAGGTACTTCATCACCTGATGTGCTCCGGCTACCGGAACCGATGTATCGCGCAGTCCTGCAATGAAATCCAGCTCAAATGCGGGGCCGTCGGCCTCAATGCCCAGGTCATGGAATATGCCGGCCCAACGGGTGCGGTGAAGTTCATCTACGGTAAGCAGTCCGTCCTCTATGCGTTTCCAGAGGATTATGTTGCGGCTCAGAAAGAACTCAAACATACTGTCCGAATACTCGATGCCGTTTTTGAGGCAGCACCCGCGCACGTTCTCCCTGGCACACTCCTTGAAATCCAGGAGCGTGTCATCGACATCCATCAGGACGGTTGTTATATCTGCCTTATTGAACATCTTCAAGAAGGAACGCAATCTCGTCACCCTTGCTCAGACGGCCGTTGACCACGCTGACTACGGTAACCGTGGCCTGGATGCACAGTTTCATATCGGCCTTGCGGTATATGTCCTGCTCAAAAATGAAACGGGCGCCCTCGCGGTGCAGGTTGAGGCATGACAGGAACTCCTCCTGACCGTGCAGCGGGCTCTTGTCTTTGATGTTGATCTCAGACACCATTGCATCGATGCCCTTCTCATGCCACTGCTGGAATGACTGGCCGCGGCTATGGAGCCATTTATGGCGGGTATATTCCAGATAGTGCTGGTAATTGGCATTGTTGACTACGCCCTGCAGGTCACATTCGTAGTCACGGGTCTCAAGACTGGTTGTAAAAAGATACTCTTTCATTGCAGCGCGAAGTTAATGCTTTTTGCTATATTTGCCATACACCGAAAGTTCAATCATATGGTCCAATCAATGATAAGGAAGGCCGTTCTGGCCATATCGGCACTGGTTGCCGTATCCGCGGTTGCACAGGATCCCGTCCAGTACCTGTGGGGCGACCAGGGCAACGGCACCTACATCAACCCTGTCCTGAACGCCGATTATTCCGACCCCGACGTAATCCGCGTAGGCCGGAAATATTACATGGTGGCATCCGATTTCCATTTTCTGGGAATGCAGATACTGGAGTCCGATGACCTGGTAAACTGGACTGTCCTGACACAGCTCTACAGCCGGTTTGACCTGCCGGGATGGGATGATAACCGCCATTATTCCGGCGGCTCATGGGCTCCCTCCATCCGCTATCACGGCGGCCGGTTCTGGGTCTATTTCTGCACCCCCGATGAGGGTCTGTTCATGACCAGCGCCAAGAAGCCCGAAGGCCCCTGGGATCCGCTCTGCCACGTAAAAGATGTACCCAAGTGGGAGGATCCCTGTCCCGTTTGGGATGACAAGGGCAACGCCTACCTGGGCCGAAGCGCCCACGGAGCCGGGCCCATCATTCTGCACCGCATGAGTGCCGACGGACGTGAGCTTCTGGATGACGGCGACACAATCTACACCGGACCGGTGGCCGAGGGCACCAAGTTCCTGCGCAAGGATGGCTGGTACTATCTTATCATACCGGAAGGCGGTGTTGGCCAGGGCTGGCAGACGGTGCTCCGCTCCAAGGACCTGTACGGCCCGTATGAGCGCAAGGTGGTGCTGGAGCAAGGCCCCACTAATATCAACGGCCCGCACCAGGGCGCGCTGATTGATACCCCGGATGGCGAATGGTGGTTCTACCATTTCCAGGAGACCAACCCAATGGGCCGTGTGGTGCATCTGCAGCCCGTGCGCTGGGAGGACGGCTGGCCGCTTATGGGAGTGGATCTGGACGGCAACGGCATAGGCAATCCGGTAATCTCATGGACCGTACCCAAGGTAAAGAAATCCAAAGGTCCTCACCTGCCCCAGACATCGGACTCCTTTGAAAGCAGCACCCTGAGCCCGCAGTGGCAGTTCTGCCATAACCCGCACAATGAATACTGGAGCCTTACCGAGAATCCGGGGCGGCTCACAATCAGAGCACAGCGCTCCACCAGCCTTATGATGGCGCACAACATCATCACCCAGAAGATTATGGGCTGGAAGAGCCTGATATCGGTAACTCTCGATGTAAGCCGTCTGGCCGATGCCCGCGCTGGCCTGACATCGATGGGCCAGTCTTTCTACGCCATCGGAGTGACTGAGCGTGACGGCAAACTGTGCCTGTATCAGGACGGAGGCTACCGCACCACCTATATCGATGACTTTGAGGTGGGCAGCACCATCTGTCTGGCTCTTGAATACGATGCACAGACCAACAAGTTCCGCTTTATGGCCGGAGCGGACCGCGGTTCACTGAAGCCGGTAGGCACGGAGTTCAGCCAACGAAGCGGGTTCTGGAAAGGCACTCGCGTAGGCCTGTTCTGCTACAACACCCATGCCGATGGCGGTATGGCCATGTTTGATGACTTTGAATATCCCATACAGAACAGATGATACGCAGACAGCTGCCACTGGTATTCTGCATGCTGTTGCTCATTTCATGCAACGGCAGGATTGACCGCGAGGCGCTGGTGCGCCGTAACTCCGTGCACATCACATCAATAGATACACTGGGGTCACTGACCGTAGGCAACGGAGGCCTGCTTACCGCAGTAGCCATGATGTGCGCCGGATATGACGGCTGCCGGCAAAAGAATCCAGGTTTCCCTAAGGACGGCCGCTGGCGCATTCGCTGGGAGGGGCTGCTCCCGCTCCCTTAACCATAGGGAAGAACACCGGCATCACCATTACAATGGCAATCACGGAGAACAGCATGCCGCTCATCACCCCCACCGCAAAGCTGAACCAGAACTGACTCTGCCGCCCGTCAAAGAGGAACGGGATCAGGCCCAGCACCGTGCTCAGTATAGTAAGCATAGTTGGAATAATCTTGCGGTTATACGCTTTGATGTAGGTCTTGAGCCCTGTCCGGCCTGATGCCTCCGCAATGGTACGATATTCTGATGTCAGGTAAATCCCCGCATTGACCGTGATACCGCACAGCATAATCATGGCCGCAAATCCGCCCTGCCCGAACGACACTCCGAATATGGGATATGCCAGGAACAGCCCCATGAAACTGACCGGAATCAACAGCACAATCACCAGTGCGTTCCTGAATGACTCAAACATCGATGCGCAGATCATGAAAATGACCAGCACCACCACAAATATCAGCACCGTGCGCTGCTTCTGCTCGCTCCACCACCCGTAGCCGCCACCGCCACCCGCGCGGAACCCCATGGGCAGCGTCTCGTTCAGCCGTTTTATCTGCTCCTGCTCCATCCTGGACAGAAGGTCGTATGACCCTATGAACTCATAACCCACGGCAATCACATACTCCTGGTTGTTACGCTGAATATTCAGGCCTGTGCGCCGCTTCTCTATGGAGCCTATATCACTGAGACGGGTGTTCACGCTGTCTATCAGCACCATGTCATTGCGTATGTGCCACAGGTCATAGTAGTCCCTGTCGGCCGAAATGACACGCACCGGTGTATAGCCGCGTCCGTCATACACCCTGCCTGAACTGCTGTTATACAGCTGCTCACCAAGATATGAGAAATAACGGTTCAGGTTGGTGCCGCTGCGCACTATCTTCTCGCGGTCAATATCCATATAGAACTCGCTGTTCACGTAAGATCCGTACCCGCCTGCCGAGAATCCGGCCTGACCGTTCACGCGGCGGTTCAGTTTAAGCGTATCAATAAGGTCCTCGGCATAACGGTACAGAAGGTCATAGTTGTAGCCGTACAGCTGTATGCTGTGTGACCAGCTGGTGCGGTATATGCTGTTGGTCAGATACTGGTCATTCTCATCCAGTGCCGGGATGTTCCAGGTCGCTCCGCCATATCGGATGGCCTTACCCCACAACTGCTGCTTCAGGTCAAACGGAAAACGGCTGTGTTGGTATTCATCCTTGAAATGAATCTCTATCGAGCCTGATGTCCCTGACAAACTGGTATAGAAATCACTTATCTCATCAAACTGCTGCAGCCAGTTCTCCATCTCACGTACTATCTCGTTCAGCTGCTGCACGTTCTGCCCCTCGGCCAGGTTTGCACGTACATTAAGCACAACCTCCTTCTGCTCCTCATCACGGTTGAATGACATCCTGCCGTTAGAGTGTTTCTGGAATAGGTTGAGCGTGCCGCCCAGCGGGTACTCAAACCACGCCTTGTTACGCTGGTACCACTTGTTACCTACAGTCTTGTTGTACAGGCCCACCAGTCCGCCCTTGGTCTCATTCTCCCACTTGTCCAGATTTTTATGCTTTACCTGACCGGGCAGCAATTGTATAGGTATGCCAAACAGCATCAGTATGGCCACTATGTAAATCCATCTGTGGCTGCGGCTCCAGGCCACGACACGCTCATAGCGTGCGCTGCGGCGCACCAGACGGCGGCGGCGTTTCATAGTGTTCCTTACCACGCCCTTGTTTCTGAGCGGCATATACTCAAGCAGAGCCGGCACAAACAGGAACGCAATCAGGATTGAGAGTGTCAGGTTAATCACAATCACCCAGATGAAATCCGTCAGGTTGGCACGTGAGTTCTCAGGCAGGAAGAACACCAGCATCAGAGCCGCTATGGTGGTAAGCAGAGCACCTGTTATGGAGAACATCACCTTGCGGTCACCATAGTACGTATAGTGGTCCGCTATCACAATGGCCGTATCAATGATAATGCCGAGCGATACCGTTATACCTGCCATGGAGTACAGTTCAATATCCACCCCAAACAGCTTGTAGAATATGACTGCACTCAGCAGGTTCACAATGATGGTAAGACCTATCACTGTGAGATACCGGAAACTGCGGCTCACCGCCAGTACAAACAGCAGCAGTATGGCAAGTGACATCACAGCACGCAGGAATATCTTCTGTATCTCATTATTCAGATACTCCGATGCATCATAACTGAGCTTTACCGCATAACTGTCCGGTAGAGCGGCCTTAAGCTCTTTCATACGCTCTTTTACCGCATCGGTCACAGTTATGGTGTTTATCTCATCCTGAGCATAGACCGTAAGGTTTATGGTGTTAAGGCCGTTGATGCGGTTGTATGAGCCGGGTGTCTGCTCCTGATATGTGACTGTGGCAAAATCTCCCATACGGTAAAGACGGTCACCCACCTTGCTCACCGGTATCTGCTCCAGGTTGCCTTTCAGGTCCGGTGTGCGCAGTTTTACCAGCATAAGGCGGTCCTCCATAACCTCCGTACCCACAATGTTGTTCTGGAAGTAACGCCCCAGGGCCTGGCTCAGACTGCCCGGGGTAAGCCCCGCGGCACGCAGAGAGTTGGGGTCAAAAGTGAGCACCCACTCAAACGGCATGGCCCCCGATGTCTCCACACCATCCACACCCTCTATCCTGGAGAGAGGAGTGACCAGGTGCTCGTCGGCATAACGCACTATCTCCGTGGCGGGCATATCGGCGTTGATGGTGTACTGCAGTATGCGCTGCTTGCCGCGTCCTCCGCCTCCGGCCGATCCGCTCACACTCACCCTGGTACCCTCCGGCAGTTTGGACCGTATCTGGCGCAGGCGGGTGGATACGTCAAAGCGGGTGGTCTCCATGTTGGTGCCCTTCTTGAAGCTCAGGTTTATGTAACCGCCACCCTGATATGAGTTGGCCGATATGTTGCTTACACCCTCAACGGTGTTCAGAGCACCCTCTATGACCGATGTCACCTCGGTCTCAATCACACGGGCAGAGCCCTGACCGCTGAAACTTACTGACAGAGAGAGGTTCTCCTGCACCGGATTGTACTGCACGTTGAGCAGCGGGATGCATGCCGCTCCCACCAGCATCAGCACAATCATTATCAGGATTATGGAAAAGGCGTGGCCTTTTCCTCTACCATGGCTATTGGCTATTGGCTGTTGGCTGCCATGCGGTGCGTCTGTTCTCATTTGTCAGTGCGCTTGTATATGACGTAATAGGCCAGTGGGACAAAAAATACGCTGACAAACGTACCGGCTATCATACCGCTAATGAGAGCCAATGAAAGCGGATACTGCAGGTCACTGCCCATGTCACCGCGCACCAGGAACGGCGCTATGGCAAGTATGGTAGTGAGTGAGGTCATGATGATGGCCTTCAGACGGCGGCTGCCGGCTTCCAGTATGGCGCGTTTAAGACCGTAACCACGCTCACGCAGGCGGTTTATGGTATCCACCTTGAGTATGGAGTCATTGATAACTATACCGCACATGACCACCATGCCAATCATTGACATCAGATTAAGGCTCTCGCCACACAGCCAGAGTATGCCCAATACCGCGAATATGTCTATTATCAGTTCACTCAGTATGATGAACGGCTGCACCAGGCTCTCAAACTGAGCCGCCAGAATAAAGAACAGCAGCAATATGGATATAACCAGCACACTGCAAAGCTCCTTAATCATCTCGCGGTTACTGAAGTACGTACCGCTAAAGCTAACGTCAAAGCGGTCATCCTGGCGCACCACCTGCTGTATCCTGTCCATAGCCTCACGCGCTTCACGCCCCTTAAGGTTAAGTTCAAGCGGATAGAATTCTCCATCCACTCCACTTGCTATCTGCTTCAGGTCACGGTTACGGGTCTCCTTGAGCAGTATCTCCAGTGGCACGCGCCCGCCGCGGGCCTCAATGTAACTGCCCTGGATAAGGTCCTTGGCCTCCTTGGTGCCCACACCTATAACCACAGGCATAGAGAAATCACCCTTGCTTATGCGCAGCACGGAACTGGCGTTCATGGCGTTCTGAAGATAACTGAGTATCTGATCGAAACTGACATCATAAAGTGCCAGACGCTCCGGGTCAGTGATAAGTTCAATATACTCGTTCCACTCAGGCTGCGGGATATAGACCTGCGGCAAGGCCTCACGCAACTGATACAGCAGCGTAGTAAGCTGGTCTGGTTCCGGAGTGGAGCCGTCAGTCCGCTTGATGCGTGCCACTACCGGCGCCTCCCTGTCCTGGAACAGCATATCAAAGATGTTACCCGATGCCTGGCTGCTGTGTACAGCCTCCGGCCACTCACGCCCTATGTAGTCACGGGCCTCACGCTCCAGACGGTCTATATCACCGGTGCTGCCCGCCTTGACATAGATGATGGCTTCCGACAGGCCGGTCTCACGGGTGTGGGACAATGCAAACTGTTGTGCACCGGTCATGGCGGTGTATTGCTCAACCATATCGGGGAACTGAGCCATTATCCGCTCGCAGCGACGGTTGTTCTCCTCTATGGGGATGCGCTCGTTCCACTCAATGTTTATAAGGGTATCGCTGTGTGAGAGTGCAGGCAGTTTCTGCTTGTCAAGCTTTATGAACAGCACGCCTATCAGCAGCACTGCGGCTCCGAATATGCCCCACATCACACCCCTCCGACGGAAGAACCAGCTGAGTATAGCATCGTAGCCACGGGTCATGTTACCCACGCTTATCCTGCTTATGAACCTGTTTGGCGTAAAGCACGGCTGATTCCTATAAAACCTGTAGTAGAATACCGGAATAACCAGCACGGACATGATAAGGGCTGACAGCAAAGTGATGGTCACCGCCATAGCCTCATCATAGAACAGCGCGCCTGCTATGCCGCTCATAAAGATAAGCGGAATGAATATGGCACAGGTGGTGAGCACGGAACTCAGCATGGGAGTGAACACCTCCTGCGTACCATATACACAGGCATCCTCAAGCGGCTCGCCTTTGAGCCAGCGCTGGGTTATGTTGTCTATCGTGATTATGGAGTTATCCACCATCATACCCAAGCCCAGCACAAGACCGGACAGTGATATGATGTTTATTGAAATATGCAGTACATAGAAGAACAGGAATGACAGTATAAGCGCTGTAGGTATGGTAATGACCACCAGCAGCGGACTGCGCACATCCTGCATGAAGAAGAATATTATCAGGCAGGCAAACAACGCACCATATATAAGGTTACGCACCATATTGTTGATGGAGTAGTCCAGAAGCTCCGTCTGGTCACGCGTTACCTGGAACGTAAGGTCCGGGTAGTCACGCTCAAACGCCTGCATCAGTTCCTGAATGCCGTCACGGAGTTCGGCCATGCGGGCATCGGACCGCTTAATGACGGCCATCGTGACACACTGCTTACCATCAGCGGTTATCATGCCCTTTAGGCGCTGCTGCTCCTCACGTACCTCTGCCAGGTCCTTTATCTGATAGGTGCGGCCGCCCAGCTTTAACCATACGTTCTCCACATCCTGACGCGTCACCACGCTTGACTCAAAACGCACGTCAAACCTATACTCGCCGTCACGGATGGAGAGGCTTCCTAAAGATACGTTGGCGTTACGTATGGCGCTGCTAAGCGCGTTCTCATCCACGCCAATGGCACGCAGCTTCTCCATATCGGGTATGATAAGCAGCTGCGGGTAGAGCAGGCCCGATACATCCACCATGGCCACCTGAGGCAGCTGCTCCAGCCGGCGTGTTATCACCTGGCGGCAGAAGTCACTCATCTCAAGCAGGCGTGTGCCGCCGGTATGCTCAATGTCCTTAAGTGATACGTTTATAAAGAAAGCCGGAATATCGGTTGCACTGGCACGCGCTATCATGGGACGCTCTTCGCGGGCATCCCAGCCGCTTGTGGCGCGGTCCACACGCTCGTTTACATCTATGAAAATGTAATCGGCATCGGCGCCGTAGTCAAATGTCATCTCAATGAGTCCGCCGCCGTCACGGGCAGTGCAGACTATATCCTTAAGGTGAGGCACCTGCACAAGCTGGGAGCGCAGTGATGAGAGCATCAGGTCATTCACCTCACGCGCACTGCGGTCAGGCGATGTAACCTGCACCGTAATCTGCGGTATGTTTATGTCAGGCACCAGCGATACCGGCAGTTTGCGTATGGCGGCTATACCCAGCACCATAACCGCAATCAGCACCATCAGCACCGCAATGGGCCTCCTTGTCAATCCCTTGAACATCTTTCTTACTTTGGCTTTGGCATTGGCGTTGGCTTTATTAGCGACTCTCCGGGTAGAATGTCACGCACCGGATGGTAGCCAAAGCCAAGGCCAACGCCAACGTTTTTTATTCAATTACTACCTCGGCATCATCACCCAGGTTCAGATTACCGCTGGTAATGATCCTGTCACCCACATTAAGCTCCGCCCCGCGGTCCTTGTTGGCCTCAACCACATGCTCCGTGGTGTTGGACATAAGCACGTTAACGTATGTCCAGAGGCTGTGACCGGTCTGGGGGTCTATGCGGAACAGCACCTCCATGTTGTCACGTATCACAACGGCGCTCTTGGGTACCACCAGCTGGTCAGGCACGCTGTTCTCAACCGTAATGCGCACGTTCATGCCGTCCATAAGCTCAATACTCCCCGGCACCTGAGCCGTAACGGCTATCTGGCCGTTCTGGTCAACTGTGGGGTTTATGGAGAGTATCGTACCTTTCAGCACAACGTCGGCATCCACAAAAGGCGATACCAGCACCTGCTGGCCCGTACGTACAAACTTGTACTCGGTCTCAAGCACGCTGAAACGTACTATGTAACGGCTGTCATCTATCAGGGTGCACAGTTGCCCGCCCTGTTCATGCACACGGCCCTTAAGACTGGCCACCTTACCGCTGAACGGAGCCTTAAGGTCACACTGACGGTATGTACGCTCAGCATTATCAAGCGCCATCTGAGCGTCTATGAATCCGCTGTTTATATAGATGACACGTTTCTGGTCGGCCGGAATCCGGGCGGTATCACCGTAATCCAGCAGGCGGTCGGCCAGGTTCATCTCTGCCTTGTCAAAAGCCAGACGGGCCTGCTCCAACTGACGGCGGGGCTGCTCCTTGTCGAGCGATGCCAACACCTGGCCCTTCTGAACCTTCTGTCCGTCACGCACGTTTATCTGTGCTATCTTGCCCTGCGCCTCAAACTGTACGGTAACCTTGCTCTGGGCCTCCAGCTTGCCGTTGCACACCAACTGCTTGTTAAACACCTTTCGCTCCAATGGCACCACCGTGACCACATTCTTCTCGGCCGTGTAACTGCCGCGGGCCATCTCGGTAGTATCCTCCGTAGACTCCTTATCATTCTTACCCTTGCACCCGCAAACAAAAGTCAGGACTACTGCAAGCACCAAAACCGTAGTAATACGTCTATTCATATATTTATTCATAGTTATTTGCTTATTTCCGCCGGATGGTAGCCAATAGCCAACAGCTAACAGCCAATAGCCATCGCAAAGCGATGTTACTTAACCAGTTTATCAAACTCCACCGAAATGTCCGTGCCCGATATATAATCATAAAGCGTGGCGCGCCTTATCCCAAAGTAACTGTTCCAAAAACCCGCCACTTTGCTAAGGTATGAGCTCACTGCCTGGTCACGCTTATCCTTAAGCTGGTCCAGCTGTGTCATGGTCATGCTGCCGCTGCCAAAGTTCTTAAGGGCCAGCTCATAACTCTCATCGGCCAGATCGGCCGCACGCTTGGCTATCTGGCACTGGCTGCGCTGGTCATTGAACTGCATTACCTGGGTGTACAGGTCCTGACGGTAATCTATCATTCTCTGCTCCAACTGGTTGCGGG
Organism: uncultured Bacteroidales bacterium; assembly: GCA_902802285.1. Lineage (GTDB taxonomy): Bacteria > Bacteroidota > Bacteroidia > Bacteroidales > Bacteroidaceae > Colenecus. The sequence goes on along the minus strand of CADCLI010000046.1, from coordinate 9,087 downwards.
TAGTCTCTGCCTGGGCCTGTGCCATCCTGACGCGCCCGCGCCCCTGGCCCCAGTCCAGGATGGGAATATTCAGTTGCAACCCAATAATCTCCTGATCCTTGAGTTGAACAAAAGTATCATCAAACTTATCTGCACTCCCGGACATACCGAACCTTGCGTTAACCTGTGCCGACAGGCCGCGATTGGCTTTGGCCCGGGCTACGTTCTCATCGGCCTGTGTATACTGCACATCCTGTTGCAGGCGGAACGATGAGTTCTGCAGTGCACGCTCCAGCACATCATCATAACTGAGCGTGACATCTGGGATTTCATAATCTATAATAAGGTTAAGCTCCGTATCCTCCTGATAGCCTATGTAAGAACACAGACGGTTCATGGTGGTGCGCAGGCTCACGCGACTGGTACTTACCGTAAGCGAATCATTGAGCATGCGCACCTCTATCTGCATAAGTTGGTCACGGGTAATGCTACCCATGTCAAAACGGGTCCTGCCCGCCTCATACAGGCGCTTACCCTCATCAAAACTCTTTACGGCACGCTCATAATTCTCACGGGCGCTCACGCAGTTCCAGAACAGGGATACGGTGTTCTGGCTAAGTTGTTCCATATTCTCTATGTACTGCCGCTTGGCTATCTCATACTGCTTGGGCTCAGTCTCGCGGTTCCACTTGAACTGGTTAAAGCCCCACAGACTCTGAACATAATTGAGATATACCGGTTGCGCATAATAGGTGGTTAGACGCGACGGGCTGTACTGGTCCAGACGTGAAAGCTGCGTGGAGAGTGATACCGTACCGCCGGTCCACGGGATGTTCTGGCGGAAATTGAGCGATACATCATTGTTAAGGTTATACTGTGCACGGTAACTTATGGCACCCGTATTATAATCCTGCAACGCCACTAGAGAACGGTTAAACTGCGCCAGGCTGGCACTAAGGTTAAGTGATGGAAGCAACTGAGCCCGGTAAGAACGGAAACTCCAGTATGATGCAGCAAAGTTATTGCGGTTGCTCATGGCCGATATGGAGTGCTCCTGCGCCAATTCTACAACCTGCTGCATGGAGAGTGTACGCGGACCTATTATCTGCGCCTGGCCAACTCCGCTTATCCCCAGCATCAAAGCCAAATACAATGACTTAAATGATTTTTTGTTTAATCCCAACATCTGCAACCAAGGTTTCAAGGTTAATAATGAATAAGGTTATAGGAACAAAGATAGTGTTTTTTATTACCACATCCTCCTTTAGAGGCTTTTTTTCTATCCTTGAATATTAATTCAGCGGAATAGTTATGAGTTCTATACTCTCATTACTTTTTTTTACTAATGCATAAATGGCATTATCATTGTCAACATCAAATGCCATAATATCATCCTTAGCTATATATACTTTCTGAGGTTCTCCTTCCCAATCAAACACCGCAACCTTATTAGTCCATTTACATGGTAAATCATTATATGCCGCATATATGTATTGATTTGAACAGGCTAATGCTGAAATACCGTATGGCGCATTATTATTAGGTATGACGCTTGGATAATTCGAGTCACGATATTGCGAGTTGTAATCGGGCTTAAAGAATCCTTTGATTACGTATGGAGCGATTGATGATCCTTTGTTTTTCCAAATCTCAATGATGCATCCGCTTCGAGTTGCATGTACAAACATGTTCCCATCAGGCTTCACTGACATACAGCCCAAGTAAAAGAAATAACTTCGTTCAACTTTCTTATATTGTTCAGGTTCATCAAGAGATGGATAAAAATCGGAGCATGTAACAGAATCATTTTCTGAGCACACCAAGAAACGGCTTGAACGGGAATACCCTGCCAAGAAAGATTCTTTCAGATTGAAGAAATGACTACTACTGACATTGTTTACAATCTCTGGCAGTTCAATATCTTTTGCATAGTTAATATCTTCCGAAAGTACCTTGTCTAAAGAATATGAAACCGTCTTTCGTAAATTGGAATCAAAGACATAGATTTCTCTCTTTTCTTTATCAATGCTAAAACCGACAGAAAACATACTTATCTCACCTTTGGCTCTGCCAATATTTCCAAAACTACATAAGTATTCACCTGTATTTTTTGAAAAAATATGGAAATTTTTGTCAGAGACATCGGATAAGCCGGAATAAATTATCAACGAATCAACAACTCTAATAGATCCGAAACTAAATAAAAACCGGCTATTCAGAATCTGAGTATTTGCCTCTATTTCTTCTTCAAATACAGGTTGCACATACTCCAAATCACTGTTCTTTGCATCTTTACAACTAATTAATATGAATGAAGAAAAGATACTTAGAATGACAATGTCTTTTGCTTTCATAATTATATTCCCTTACCAATGATGCGATAAACCAGCATCGATGTTTTATAAATTATTAATACACAATGTATTATATTAGTTTTTGCTTGTTCACGATTTGAATCGTATTCCGATGCGATAATTCGATTCAAATCGTAAACAAGCAAAAATTCGCATAAAACACTACAAAAACAATCAATTATAATAACTCAATACGTTTTATCGCGTCATTAGTAATTGGATTTATACAAAGTGTTGGTTTTGCAACGAATCGAAAAAAATAAAACAGATTTCTCTTATAAAGCAATTTCTATTGCTCTAATGAATGGCCACAAACAGGACATGATCCATATAAAGTGCCTGCACCATAATCATTAATTTTTTCAATTAAAGTTTCACATCTTGGACAACGAACCATACATGGGCAGGAATAATTATGATCACAAACAATTGTGAAATCATTTTGTGATTCAATAGGTTCATTTATAGCCTCTAAATTTTGTATTAACAGAAGAGATGTGTTTGAATAGTTATATGCTTTAATTCCTAATACAATTGTAAACAATACTGTAAATAGTATTGAGTATTTAATGCTTTTTCTTTTCATTTTGATAATGTTTTAAATTTTGTAATATACTTAAAAAAATTGAAACGCGATTCTTTATTCTATATAAAAATTACCAGTCCACCATTCATTGAAGGCGTATATTTCTACTACATAATCACCGGCTGGCAATGTAGTAAGGTTTGCCTGCACGCTATACGCTGGCGTGTAGGTCTGACTGAACAGCACGGTATCGGGATCAGACTCCTCATACACCACGATACTCGATGCAGTTGCATCAGTGAACGATACGGTCAGCACCTGGTCTTCTATTGAAGCACTTACAACAACTTCAGAACGCGAACCTGTGTGCGGGCCATTTTTTCTTAATTGGATTACATCTTTCGATCCAAAAACCGGAAGTGTTACAATTGCTACTAAGAGCAATAACAAGATGTTCTTTTTATTCATATCACCTGTTTTTGATTAAACTCTGTTAAAGGTATGAACAGGCAATATAAATCAACAAGAAAATCGTGTCCTCAAAATGTCCTTTGTAAAAAACCGTGTCCTTAAAATGTCCTTTGAGACAGGGGAGAGTATTGATTATCAATAAGTTACGTTATTCCACGCACAAATAACATCAACAACAGGAGTGAATGAATTTAGATTATGAAAAGATATTGTTAAATAACTGTTCTGGAGTTTTATCTTTTATTCTTGCCTTAATGTTTCTGCTTCCTGATGGTGAAATGTTATAGAAAAGAACAAAATCTTTCTGCCTAAATCCTAAAATAGTGTAGATGCAATAATCAATCTCAATGCTACTCATTTGAGTTGATGATTTAATGATGAATTCTCTAAGACCAATGAGTGATTTACGGAATTTTTTCTCAAACAGGTTTTTATTTTTAGTGGATAGTTCTTCTTGGTTGTGCACAACATTGACCATCTCCAGATAAAGGCTGCTATTACGGAATTCTACAATATCATCTGCAAAATCTGCAATGCTTTCTGTTTTTTTATGAATCCTCTTATAGTAAACAAACAAGAATCCGGATATAAAGATTATGCAAATGGTAAGAAGAATAATAAAATAGTGGTAGTGCTTGTTCTTGGGATTAAATGATGATTTCGAATACTTGTTTATGATTCTAAATATTACACTTGAACTATTTGTCGCAGCAATCGTATCCATCCAGGCACTGGCCAGTTTAGCATAATATGTTGCAGAGTCTCTATTGTTTTTTATGGACTGAATCTCTGACAGGCGACGGTATGCATCGCAAACCATATATGCATCTGTGGCTTCAGTTAATGAAAGGTCATAGTATAACTGCGCAGAATCCAGCAGATTTAAGCCATAATAAGCATCAGCCTTGACAGAATAAGCCTGTCCATAAGGTAACTCATGATGGTTCCTTATAATGAATGAGTCAACATAATTAAGTGATTGGTAATAATCTTGGTCTGCCAATTGAGCAATCTTCGATAATTGCAAAAATGGATCATCCTTGGTGTCTGATGACAACCATTTATTGTCTTTTAATTCAAGAAATATGGCTTTAGCGTCATAATAATCATCGTTATATAGAAAGGCATTAGCTATGTTATAATCACAAAAGGCTATAGCGGCAGAATCCTGTAATCGGACAGCATTGGCGCGGCAGGCTTTGATTAATTGGATTGCCTCTGCATCCATACTGTGTTTCAAATAGATGTAACTCAAATTCTGCTCCGCCAGAGCATAGTATCTCACCATTGTGTCCGGAAACAGTGCTAAGGCGGTCAGATATGCATCGGTTGCGGTGCTATCCTGGCCATTAAGTCCTGACACACATCCCAGACTGTACCATGCCATAGCTGCATGGTAGTTTTTATATTTTTTACCGTAATAATCTGTAGCTATACGTATAAGACTGTCATTTGGAATGTCACGATACTGTTTGTAGTCTATCTGCGTCTTAAGCATGGCATATAGGGCGCGGTTGCGTTTGCCGCAGGGCTCATCCATGGAGTATATTAACGTGTCGGCGGCATCAATGTCACTCTCCATCAGCCTCTCCACTTTAAGCAGCTTGCCGCGTTCACATCCGGTCAAAGCACAGACTGCCACAAAGAGTAGCAAGCCCCAACTTGCAAGCCTTTTCATTCCAACCGGTCCCCTGTGTCCTTCTCTAACATCATTGGCGGTTCTGCCGTTAACAGTCATACTCTCGGCCATCTTCACAACTGCCATATCTTCAAAAAGCAAAAATAACTATTTTTTACTTTGCCGCTATCCACTTCTGGGGAATTGGCCGAGAACTATCTTACTGCCTTTGTTTAAATCAAGAAGTCTATAAGTATAGTTAACTGACTATCCAGCGTTCCAGTCGGTGGGTGGTGTTGCTGAACGAGGCTCCTATGCGGGTTACGGGGCGGTGGTCGCTCTGGTAGCGGTCAGCGTAGTGCTTATCTTCAATCTGCTTCAAGGCTTCCTCAGGCGTGCGGTCCATCTTGAACTCAAACAGGTAGATACTGGTCTTGGTTTCCACCACCGCGTCTATGCTGCCGCTTGAGGTGTGCACCTCACTGCGTACCACGGCTCCTACCAGACTGAACACCAGATAGAATATGGTCTGGAAGTATTTCTCCTTCAGGTTCTTGTCAAACAGCTCATAGTTCATGGCGGCTATCAGCGACTGGAGGCGGGTCATGAAGGCATCTACATCACCCGCCTCTATGTCATCCAGGAATCCGTCTATAGAGAATTCTGTCTTGCTTACAGGCGGGATATAGGCAGGGGCTATAAAGTTAAGGAAGCCTTTCTTGACCTCTCCGTTGGGATAGCCCAGGGTGTATTTATCCCGTTCACGATCGTATCCCTTGATGGTCAGGTAACCTGACTGGTATATCATGGGGATGGGCATTTCGGTGTTGGCGCGGTAGTCGGCAAAACTGCCTGCCGCAAGCTTTACTCCCTCCAGGTTGGTTATGTCATAGCTGGAGCGTTTAAGCAGTTCCATCAGGTAGGTGGGGGTGCCGGTCTGGAACCAGAAGTCTCGGCACACCTGACTCTTTAGTACGTTGAGTATGCTGAAGGGATTATACACCCCGTGCATGGCCTCGCTGAAGTGGTAGCCGTCATACTTGCGGCGCAGGAACTCAAGCATGTCGGCGTATGTGCGGCCCTGTACCTCAGCAAGCCCGGATATATCTTCTTGGAAATTGCTCTCAAGTTCTTCCTCTGTTATGCCGCAGATGGTGTCATACTTGGGCAGCATGCTTATGTCCTCCAGCTGGTTCAGGTCACTGAACACGCTTACCTGCGAGAACTTGGTCACACCCGTCAGCAGCACAAACTTAAGATATGGGTCAGCGGATTTAAGTACACCGTAGAATCCTTTGAGACGGCGGCGGTACTGGTCGGCTAGATCCTCATTGCCTATGGCTTCAAGCACGGGCTTATCGTACTCGTCTATCAGCACGGCTACCTTGCGGCCGGTCTGCTCACATGCACGGCGTATTATGCCGCCCAACTTGAGTGCGGCAGTGACCTCGGTGGGTGATGAGCCGTAAATCTGTTCAAACTGTGAGAGTTTATCTGTGAGTATCTGCTCCAGAGCCTCAGGAGTATCATACGCCTGACCGCTCATGTCCAGATGGATAACGGGATAGCTTATCCAGTCCTGCTCCAGCTTGTCTATGGCCAGACCACGGAACAGTTCCCTGCGGCCCTGGAAATAGGCCTCAAGGGTGGAGACTAGCAGGCTCTTGCCAAATCGGCGCGGACGGCTCAGGAAGAACACTTTGCCTTCTGTTACAAGCTTGTAAACAAGGGCGGTCTTGTCTATATACACATAGCCGCCGTCTATGATGTCTTCAAAACTCTGAATGCCTATGGGATACTTCTTTGCTGCCATAACCTGCCTGCTTTATTTCTTAACTCTGCGAAAATACAACTAATCCGGCACAAATACAAAGTATTGTGGTGCGCAGGTTTCACTTGCCCGGAGCGATACCCGGAACGTTTACCTGACGCTGCGATGATGTAAGGCGGTCATACGTGACGTTCCTCACGTCAAGGTTACGAACAGCTGTTGCCTGGCTCTTGAACTGGCTTATCTCTTCTACATGTATGTTCTCAAGCGTGACATCCTCTATGGGCTGGCGCTCATCGCCGTTTATCTCATATATGGCATCGGCCTGACGGACGTTTATGTTTCGCACGGTTATGCCTTTGATGCGGGTTATGGCGGTTTCAAAGGTGGGTACTATGTCACTGGATGGTGTGTTAAGCCGCCATCCGTCCTGGTTGCGGCCGGCCTTGTGGCAGGCAGCCATGGCGCGGGCAAACGCCTGGGTGTTGGCCTTGACATTGCCTTTTTTTGCCCCGTATCTGGTTATCGGGTAATCCTTAGCAGGAAAACTGTGCATCTGCAGCGGCTCAAAACTGAAAGGAGCCTCGGGTGCGGTTACCGTGGTCTGGGCGCTTAGTATGGCGAATGCGGACAGACAGATTGCTGTCATGATGGTTCTTATACGCATGATGGTCAGATGTTATTTGTTTACAACGTATTTTTGAAAAAAGTCCAGGAAATATGGCCAGTTGGCTCCGGCCTCATGACCGCCGGGGTGCTGACGGAAACTTATATCACCGTCCAGCAGCTTGTTAACGCCGGGAAAGAGGTCGGTCCCAATGCCCTTGAGTCCCAGGAACTCATATATCTCCGATGCCTTGGCGGCACTGATGAACGATCCGTTTATGTCAACCCACTGCTCTGGTTCCGATACCGCCCCTACCGATATGAATATTGGACGGGGGGCGCAGATGCCTATCAGTTCATGTTGGTCAACTGGCAGCGCATCCCAACTGCTATCCACGCTTGAATAGCGTATCATGTTGCCGGCCACCCAGTGGTATGAGTCCCATGCGCAGGTGTTGTCAAGAGTCTCGCCGCAGTCACGACGCCAGGCGGGTGCTCCGGCACGGCCGGATGAGCAGACCATGGCTGTGGCTATGCGCTCATCGAACGCCATTGTGACCAGTGCGGCCTTACCGTAACGCGACACGCCCTCTATGGCCACCTTGCGGGCATCGAACAGGCGGTCGGTCTCCAGATAGTCCACCAGCTTGGAGACTCCCCAGCCCCAGGCACGCAGCACGCCCCAGTCATCGGGCTTGCGGTACTGCCCTTTGTTGCACAGGCCTATTATGCCGCTTGTAAGTCCGTGGCCCGAATCGGGCTGGACGGAGTTGGGCAGGATCTGGGCGGCGGCCCATCCGCGCTCCAGCACCTGCTGCTGCCAGCTGACCTGACCGCCCCAGGTCATGGGCAGGCCCAGCATGTATGAGTAGTCCACTATTACCGGCATAGGTCCAGCGGCGCCTTTGGGCCACATTACCTGTGCCTGGATATCGACTGTAATGCCTGGATATGATGAGTTGTCCACCAGACCGCTCAGCTCACGGATGGTTACGTCGATGCCGCCCACGCGGCCGTCGTACTCACGTTTTACTGTCCATTTTACGGCGGGCACGTTATCGGGGATACGGCCATAGACATTGGTCTCATAAAAGTCCCGTATCTCGGGCTTGCGCACCTTATACCATTGGCGGGCGTTTTTGATTTTCCTGCCGCTGAATGTGGTGAACGGATCCGGATAGAACGGGTACGGATTGGCCTTGAGCTCGTCATAATTGGGACGCAAGGCGGGGTCTATGGCCTGACCGTCACGGCGCGGACGGGTCTCAGTCACGCCAATCTTGCGTTTCATATCTTCATAATCGGCCCTTGTGGCACGGTCAAGGCTGTCCTGATTCACTCTCTGGCCACCTCCAAAAAACTGGGCCGAAGCCGACATGCCAGATACGGCAAACATCACCAAAAACAAAAATCTTCTCATAGCATTCGTTTTTCAATGATGTAAAGATAATTGATTTTCCGGACTAAAACCTGTACTTTTACAATCAGAACTGTATTTTTAATCTCAATATTGCTATGACAGATTTTCTTGAATTATGCAAGGCGCGCTACTCGGTGCGCTCATTCTCGGACCGCAAGGTGGAGCCCGAGAAACTTGAAAAGATACTTGAGGCAGGACGTGTGGCGCCTACTGCCGTGAACTTCCAGCCGCAGGTGATTTATGTGCTGCAGAGCCCAGATGCCGTGGCTAAGATGGCAAGCGTCACTCCGTACATGTTCCATGCTCCGCAGGCACTGCTGGTGTGCTATGATGAAAACATTT
>CADCLI010000045.1:15632-20830 GCA_902802285.1 uncultured Bacteroidales bacterium | reverse complement strand
CCCCAAAAGTTCTCTTGGAAAGAGGGGCACAAAAAGAACCGTCCCCTTTGTGCCCCTCAATCCATTGGATAGACTACGCCCCACTGTTTGCGGAGCCGGTCCATTATTTTCATTATCTCAAGGGTTTCCTGATGTGGCATGTAGGGTGATTCAAGCCAGCCGTTCTGAAGTGCCTCTTTGCAGGCAAGGACCTGATATTCATATCCGGTAATCTGGTTGGCCGGTTTATCAAAGTGAGCTATAGGTTTGTAATCATTGTATACTGTGATGCTCTGCGGGCAATTGATGTTGTCTACAAGCAGGTATCCTTCAGTGCCGCAAATTTGGCCGATACGGCCGCACAGGCAGAGTGCGCTTGACTGGATGTTGGCAATGCGGCCGTCAGTGTATGACCAGCTGATGGAGTTGTGCATATCCATTCCAGTAGTGCCCTTGATGCAGTTTGAGGTCTCGTTTATTACATCGGCTCCAAAGTACATGCGGCAAAAATTGATGCTGTAAACGCCTAAGTCCAGCAGTGCTCCTCCGCACAAATCGGGTCTGAGAATGCGCTCCTTGAACTCCATCATATAGCAAAGACTGGCGTTGAGCAGACGGGGTGTGCCGATGGCACCGCTGTCAAGCAGCTCCTTAACCTTGAGTGATAGAGGCATGTATCGGGTCCAGATTGCCTCAGTTATGAATATGCCTTTTTTGTGCGCTAGATTAAGCAGGGCATCAGCCTCACGTGCATTGGCAGTGAACGCTTTCTCGCACAGTACCGGCTTGCCTGCGTTTATGGCCAGGCTGGCATGCTCAAAATGGTGGGAGTGGGGCGTAGCCACATAAACCAGGTCCACATCAGGGTCCTCAACCATCTTCTTGTATGAGCCGTAAGCTTTCTTAAATCCCCAGTGACGTGCAAACTCCTGCGCACGGCCCAGGTCACGTGCAGCAATTGCATACTTCATCGACGGGTCTAGCCCGGTAAGGGTCTCACCCATCTTGTCGGCTATCCAGCCTGCTCCTATAATTCCAATCTTCATATTTATATAAGGTTAGCAATGATTATTTCTTTTGTGCGAATATACAAATACTCCAGCTATATATAAAATGAGCTTTTGTTTTTCTCAAATAACAGTTTATTTTCATCGATGACTGCTAGTCAGTCGCCTGGGTCGGGATATTTCCAGATTACAAATGAATTGAAGTTTTATATGAACTCCTTTTTGTAGTTCTTTGAATATATGTCCGAAATAAAAGAAGCCCTACGTGGTTTCAGAATTAATGGAATTATTAAATTTGCCATAATAGTTTGAGTGCTTATGGAGATACTATCACACTTTAGAACAATAGAAGAATTGGTCAAAATGCTTGACAGGGAGAAGGTCCTGTTCCGCGATATGTTTGAGCGGCGCAAATCGTTGGCCTATCGAACAGACTTTGCTCTTGAGATTGTTGACTATAAGCGTGAAAGAGTTCAGTATCTGATTGAACATGGTGTTATTCATGAGAATGGTGATTTCCTAGAAATGGAGGACGTGTATGTGCAGTTCTTCGAGGAAGTTCTCGACATGAATGAGGAAATAAGCGTAGCTAGTGTGAGAGAGCATATCAATGCCTTGAAAGAGAACATTGGATATTACCTTGAAGAAACAAATGAACATCGCAAGACGCAATACCAAGGTAATGTTCGTAAGATGCTTCGCCGCATTGGATTGAGAACTTTAAAAAATGTAATAGACCTGAAGCGTAATGTGGATGTTGCCTATAAGCAGGAACCAAACTACAAAATCAAAAAGACGCGATTAGAGAATCTTGATGAGAAGCGAAAGGGAATCAAGCAGTTGATTACTGAATGCGAGAAAATGATGGATGGAGAGTTCGTCTTCTTCAAGATGGCTAATGATCCGGAGATGCAGCGCACAACGATGGATGTGCGTAACGATTTTACGGAGGCCGACCACAATCTGCTTGAGATAGAACATCAGATTATTGACTATATAAACCAGATTGAGTTGCAGAGTCAGCTATTAAAGAAAATACGCCGATTGAAATACTTGAAAGACCAACTTACTTGGCGTGAAGATACAAATATTGTACGTACATTGAGTGATGTCAATCCATTGTGGATGGAGAAACGCCCTTACAATCGCATCTTTTTGTCAGTTGATATGCTCCGAAGTAGTGAGGAGGCGTACGACTTGATAAGAAAGATTGCAGGAAAGAATGATGTGCGACGGCTGGCGAGAACTGAAGCCAATCCATTAGACCAAGAGTTTTTAGATGAGAGCATAGAGGAAGTGAACAGTGTGAATACCACTGCGCTTTGGAATGCTTTCAAAGCGCAAGGACAGAACTTGTTTTCGTTTATCAAAAACTATAACTATCATTTGCCAAGAACCCTTAATGACCATATTATCCTCTTTTGCCAGATGGCAACTCAGCACAGCGATGAGTTGCGTATTACTGACAATTACGAGACATTTGAAAACATAGAATATGCACTGATATATGCGAGTTAATACACAACAAATCTTTGAACGGATGAGCAAAGGCGGTTTCCTCTCTGTAGATAGCACAGATCAGGAAGTAAAACACCTTTATGATGATATTGAGGAGAATTATTCTGACTATGAGGCATATTTCTCTGAGTTAGGTCTACGATTGGAGTCAGGTGACGGCTACTATTATTTTGCTCGTACCCAAGAGGCTAAGCAGACCATTGAGCAAAAAGTGCAGAGTTTTGCTCAATGGGTGGACATCTTGGACTTCCTAAAAACATACGACATCACGTTCTCTACTGGATTTCAGTTCCGAAGCACCCATATCCTGGAGCGTATTAACCTTGACGTAGAATTGCGTGACAAGGCTCGCAAGTTATTTCGTAAGCAGAACACCAATCAGGATATTGTGGAAAAACTCATCAGTGAACTGACTACTATGGGATTCGCAGAACTGATTAACGAAGAGGATGCCACCTATAAGGTAACTGCCGCTTTCCGTTATGCGGAGGATATGGTGAACCTGATAGCTATTTATAACGAAGAGGAGATACCAGAGCTATGAGATATCTGAACAAAATCATATTCTTGAATTCAGCTAACATTCCATACGCAGAGGTGATGTTGGATGGAAACGTGCATTTTGCGGGTACTCAAGGTGTAGGCAAGAGTACGGTATTGAGAGCATTACTCTTCTTCTATAATGCTGACAAGATGAGATTAGGCATCCAACAGGGGCAGAAGTCGTTTGAGGAGTTCTATTTCCGTTACAGCAACTCTTATATAGTATATGAAGTAAAGACCGATAATAGAGCCTTTTCTATCATTACTTATCGCAGTCAAGGAAAGGCGGTATTTCGCTTTATTGATGCACCCTATCAAAAATCATGGTTCGTAGATGATAGTGGGCGTGTGGAAAGCGATTGGATCCGTATTCGTGAACGGATAGGAAGCAATGACATCAGTGCAAAGATAGAGACGTACGAACAGTATCGCAACATCATTTTCGGCAATACACACGACCGCAGCCATCGATATGACAAGTATGCTATTGTGGAGAGTTCGAAATACCAAAATATACCTCGAATTGTCCAAAATGTATTCCTTAACAGCAAGTTGGATGCAGACTTTGTTAAGAATACTATTATACAGTCGATGACAGAAGAGGAGGACAGTATCCGCCTGTCAGATTATCGTCATTTGGTGGCAGATTTTGAACGGGAGTTCGATGAGATAGACTGTTGGTATAGGAAAGACAGTAATGGTGAAATACCTGTACGTAATAAAGCGGCGAAGGTTGTGGACAACTACCGTCTACTGATAGCTCTTGACTATGAGATAACGCAAACTTGGCATAAGTTGAATCATGTGGTCACTTATACTCGTGAGCAATTGCCACTGGTTGAAGAAGAGATTCGAGAAATACAAGGGAAACTTGGAAAACTCAAAGAGAAGATTGATGCCACACAACAGGAGTATGAGAAAGAGCATGACCGCTTGACTAAAGAAATCAGCAAGCGAGAACAGCGTCTGGACGATATTCGCAAAAAACGTAAGCATTACGAAGAAATCGGTATTAAGGACATCATTGAATTGGATGCACAGGAACAGAAGTTTATTAGCGAGAAGGTGCAGAAGGAAAAAATGCTTCGCGCGTTAGAAGAGCAATACAAGGATGTGACAGATAAATATCATGCACTATATGCTGCACTTGATGACGAGTGGAGTAAGTTTGAACTGGCACAAAAGGAAGAACTGCAACGTTGTCGCGATGTCATACAGACAGAGCGAGATAAGAGTGTAAAAGTGCGTGACCTACGTAAGAAATCTGTGGAGGATGCATATGGAGAATGGTTGACAGCATCAGACGAGCGTCTTACTGTTTTGCAAGAGAACCATAACTTGGCCGATAAACGTTTGTCGGAGTTACAATACTGGCATCCTATGGAAAAGGAGATAAATGACTTCAAGATAGAGATTCAGAACCTGAAAGTTCAGGAACATCAACTGGATAGCCAATTGACGATTACAACGAATAGTCTGAAATCCTTGCGACAGGAATGGGAGATGAAGAGCAATGAGATTAAGCGTGACTATGAGCGCCGACAGGAAGAAACTCAAAGTCAACTTAAACAGTTGCAAAATGAACTGGATGAAACAGAAGGAATACTTGCCCGTTGGAAAGGCTCGTTCTATGAGTGGCTGAGCCAGAACAAGCCAGGATGGGAGGATACTATTGGAAAGGTCGTAGATGAGCAGCAGGTTCTCTACGCACAAGGGCTGTCGCCCCAACTGACTGATGACAGCCAACTGTTTGGAGTAAGCATCAATTTGGAGGCAATACCTCTACATCATCGCACTCCTGACGAGTACCGCAGCCTGCAAAAGCAACAACAAGAGGCAATTGCTGCCAAGAAAAAAGAAATGTCGGACTTTCAAGTCCAATTAGAAAATGAACAGGAAGGATTACGTAAGAGTTATAAAGGCAAAATTGCAGAACTTGTGGAACGAGAGACTATTTTGAAAGTTCAGTTGGAGCAGATACCTACAAAGAAAAAAGATGGAGAAACACGTTTACGCCAGGCAGAACAGAAAGAAAAGGAAATGGTGACTGCAGAACGTGAAAAGCGGACAAAGGTCTATAACGAAACTTTGCTGGCGTTGGATGGAGAGAAGAATAGCCGTACACAACAGCGTACCAAGCGTGATAAGGAC
>CADCLI010000045.1:0-15604 GCA_902802285.1 uncultured Bacteroidales bacterium | reverse complement strand
AACGCATGCAGTTGTTGAAGCGGCAGGAACGTGATGAGTTGAAAGGCAAGGGTGCTGACACTCATGCACTTGATCACTGCCGGAAAGAATGTGATAGCGTACAGGCCATTCTTGACAAGATTGTCCAGCAACGTCATTTTGTTATCGAGTACCGTAAGGATGAAGAAGAACTCTTCTCCCACGAGTCTGTATTTCGGGAAGAAAAGCGACAGTTGGAAACGAAGGATGCCGCTGCTCGTCAGCAGTATGAAGACAAACGCAAACGATATGAAGCAGAGAGAACAGAGCAATCAGACCTAGTCACTTCTAAACAGATGATGGTCAAAGCCATGAAGGATGGTCTGAACCAATATGAGCAACTATGTCAAATGGAGAATATACTGCCAGATGCTTTGTTACACGATGATGTTACTTTACCTTCAACATCTGCGTTGACAGAATTAGTTGTGCTAATGCGAGGTGCCGTTAACAAGAAGCGTCAAAAGATGGAAGAACTTAAACGTGCCACGAATTTGTTTAATTCTCACTTTGGTCCTAACAATACATTCCATTTTATCACTCCGCAATACGATGAAGATTATTTGGCCTTTGCCCTTAATTTACAGGATTTTGTAGAGAATGACAAGATTGAGATGTATCGTGCCCGTGTCAGCGACCATTATAATACCATACTCCGGAGTGTTTCCCGTGAAGTCGGATTGTTGATGAATCATTCTGCAGAGATTAGTGGTATAATTAGCGAGGTGAATCGTGACTTCCAAGAGCGCAACTTTGCAGGCGTAATCCGTAGCATTGAACTCCGAGTGGAAGAATCATCAGATCGGATGATGCTCTTATTGCGTCAAATTCACGACTTTACGGAAGAGAACTCGCTGACCATAGGTGAACTGAATCTGTTCTCAGGTGGAGACCGTGACAGGGTAAATGAAAAGGTGGTAGAGTATTTAAAGAGGTTTATGAAGCAGTTACAGAAAGAACCTGCCCGTACAGAACTTACGCTTAGCGACACTTTCCGCCTACAGTTCCGCATTCAGGAGAACGACAATAATACAGGGTGGGTAGAACGCATTAATAATGTAGGATCTGATGGAACTGACATTCTGGTGAAGGCTATGGTAAATATCATGCTCATCAATGTGTTTAAGACAAGGGCTTCCAGAAAGAATGGTGAATTTATCATCCACTGTATGATGGACGAGATTGGCAAACTGCATCCAAGTAATGTGGTTGGCATCCTACAATTTGCCAATGTACGTAACATTTATCTGATAAATAGTTCTCCAATGGGCTATAATGCAGACCTATACAAATACAACTATCTGCTGACAAAGGACGGCAAGTCGCAGACGCACATCAAGCGTTTGATGACAATAAATGCTTAATGAAGATTTCGAGGACACTGATAAATATGTTGCAACATCTCATGGATGGTGAATCGGTTGCAGCCAGTACACTGCGAAAAGATATCGCAGAGACATTGCTGACAGAAGGATTGCTGACGGTGCAGACGCATGGTAGTCGAAGAACATTCAGGGCGATTGATAGTATTGCATTGAAAAACTATTTGCAAGCACACTATGAAGAGTTGCGTACTGTTGGTGATAAAGATAAGTATTCCTATGAAACTCGTTCAGAACAGGCAGCAGAAACAGGTAATTCCAAACTTGTAATAGTTCGTTCGTGTCCAGGATTCCCTGTAAATAGTTATGAACCAATCATTTGTTCACTTTCTGGCAATGAATTTGTAATCAATCCACCAGAAGGTAGTTTCGTATTCATTGATAATTGGCAGCAATTTACCATTCCTAAGGATATAGTTGTTGTTGGCATCGAGAATATGGAAAACTTCCGTATGATTCGTCATCAAAGGAAATTGTTCGAATCGGTGTTGGGTGACATACCACTACTGTTTGTTTCTCGTTATCCGCAATCTAAAGATTTGCGCAAATGGCTGCAAATAATAACTAATCGCTATGTACATTATGGAGATTTTGATTTGGCTGGTATCAATATCTTTTTGACTGAGTTCCATAAGTACCTTGAAAAAAGATCGTCATATTTGATTCCTTTAGATATTGAGAAGCGATTGATAATGGGATCAAAATCTCGTTATAACGAGCAATATGGAAAGTATCATGATCTTTGTTGTGATATTCATGAAATTCGATTTCTAATAGACCTTATAAATAAATACCATCGTGGTTATGATCAAGAAGGATATATTGGATAATAATAGTATTAATTGTAATGATGAGTAATATTTGTATAGACATCATTATAATAGTCTCACTTATATCATATAATATAGTATTCTTTGTACCTTCGCAAATGACATGAAGAACGCCTTGACATGGAGTTCTAAATACCTTTATTGTTATACCTATTTAAAACAAACATTTTAATGGAATACATAATATACTGTGACGAATCAGTTAGCGATGGCATTTATTATACTGATTTCTTCGGAGGAGTTCTTGTTTGTAATACAGATTATGATGTTATAAAAGATGCATTGAATGCTAAGAAACTTGAACTCAACTTACACGGTGAAATAAAGTGGGTGAAGGTTACTGGTAACTATTTGGATAAATACAAACAAATGATAGACCTGTTCTTCTCATATATCAAAGAGAACAAGTTGAAGGTTCGTATTATGTTCCGTGAAACATCTCAGGTTCCGTCTAATCTCAATCCTGAACAGGTTCATAACAGGTATTCTCTCTTGTATTATCAGTTTGTAAAGCATGCATTTGGCTTGACATATCACGATGCTCTACAAGACAAACCTATTTACTTACGTCTGTATTTTGATGAGATACCATATCCCATTAATCAGCGTGATGCATTCAAATCACACATATTTTCATTGCAACAAAATTCGCGTTTCCGTAAAGCCAAAATAAGAATTAGGATGGATGATGTTGTGGAAATAAACTCTAGTAAACACTCCATCCAGCAATGTATGGATATTGTTCTTGGTTCTATTTCATTTATGCTAAACAAGAAAAACTTGATTGTTCCTGATGGAAAGACGTCAAGAGGTCACAGAACAATAGCTAAAGAGCAATTATTCTTTCACATCCTGAAAAGAATACAAGAGTCAAATGGAGTTGAAATATTTGATATAAGCCGAACTACTCCAATAAAGATTCCAAATGATTTTTGGACAATGCCATATAGACACTGGAAATTTACGACAAAGGAATTTAGGAATAAGTAGGGGGATAAAAAGAAAAAAGCCCCGCTTAAGCTACATAAACCGCCTTAGTGGAACTAAGGCCTTCGCTTCCGAGTAGGACCTTTTCTGACGCAAATATATCTACTTTTTTACTTGAAACCAAACAAACATGGAAAAATGTTTGGGAGTCTTAGTCTTTATCCATTTCTGATGGTTTATTCAATAAGTTCAAAGTGCTGGAAGTCCTTGCATGATGTCCAGTCGCCACCCCATTCAAAGCCAGCCTGGGTGAAGAGACGGAAACAGAGGTCGTTATGGTCTATCTTGTAGGGGAAGGTCTGGGTGCGGTCGCAGTACTGGGCCGCAGTAGCGGGCTGAATAAAGCGCGTGCCGTCAGTGCGGTCCTTGTAATAGGGATTATACAGCGTGTTGATATCTATAGCCAGCCCGCGGGCGTGTTTGGACAGTTTAGTGCTGCCGGCGATAGCGCGGTAGCAGAAACATGATGAGTTGTTGTCGCGCATCTGAGTCTCGTCATCAGCATCATAGACATCGGGCAGCAACATCTTCTGGATAGGGTAGCGGGCATCAAAAAGCCTGCGCAGGATACTTGCCACGGTGTCGGCTATCTGAACATTGCAGATCATCTCACCCACATGCATTTGGTTGTCATAGTCCCAGTGCAGAGCGCGGATGTGACGCAGGTCACTGCGGCCTATATAAGGATTTTCCTTATAAGTCTTGTCCTGCATGCGCTGCCACACGCCGTCAGGTATAGGCTCAGCAGCGAAACACCTGTCAATGCCGCCAAAAGCCTCAACAACATCGGCCGTTACGGTTTTGCCTGCCTGCCACTCCCGCAACACCGTAGTGTCAACCTCACTCTGACTGTTTTTGCCCGAGCAGCATAATGTAAGTATTACAGCAGCGCACCCAAGTGCAGCACCCAATATCCGTAAGACTGTCCTTTCCATAATGTAACAATTCAATTCTATACCGGCAAAGATAATGAATTATGGTCTTTCTTGCCGACAAAAGTGTTTATATGAGAAAAAATTAAAGATTTAGCTTGTGATTTAAAATATTAGCTATATATTTGCATCGTTAACTTAATAAAACAGCTATGGCGGAATCAAATAAACGCATCCAGGAGCTTACCAAGGCCGAACTGGAGATAATGCAGGTGATATGGAGTGTGGGGCGTGAATTCGTGGTTCGCGATATTCATGAGCTGCTGCCTGATCCCAAACCTGCGTATAGTACGGTATCAACAATAGTACGTATTCTTGATACTAAGGGATTCCTCACTCACAAGACTTATGGTCACAGCAATGTCTATAAGGCGGCTGTGAGTAAGGAGGATTACACAGACTCGTTCATGCATGGTGTGCTGAACTCCTTCTTTGGAGGCTCCATCAGCACATTGGTGAACTATTTCTCATCGCGTAAATCAATCTCCGTGCAGGAGACCGATGAGATTCTTAAGATACTTGACGAAGATAAGAAATGATTGCTATGAGCCCTATCCTTATTTATTTTATTGAAACTCTCCTTTGCAGCGGACTATTCCTGCTGCTGTATCATTGGTTTATTGCCCGTAGGGCAGGTTACGGTTTCTGCCGCAAGTACCTGATCATCACTATGATCCTGGCATCCATTATTCCTATGCTTAATGTTCCGCTCTATCCGCCGCTAAACACCGACAGTAAGGTGGCTGTGGTAAGTGAGCCGGAAAAGGTTGAAACAGTCGGGACTGTTGCCGAAACTTCATCGGTAGTATCGCCGGAACCTGTTTCAGCACAGGCGTCGGATGTGTCAGCCCCGGCGTCGGAGGTATCGGCCCCGACAGAGGTGGCGATAGTGGAGCAGGCTCAGGCTGCCCCGGTGGCAATAAGCAACGTTCAGCCGGTATATGATTTTATTCGTAGTAACGCACTCCTTATTATATATCTTACAGGGGTGGCCGTTTCGTTGCTGGCTATTGCCGGTGGAGCGGTATCTGTGGCCAGAATCAGGCGAAAATCACATATTACGTCGGCCCGGTCATTTGATCTGGCCGAAAGTGAAGGCGTTGAGACTCCGTTCTCATTCTTGCATACCATCTATATCGGTTACGGATATGATGAAAAGGATCGCTGCCATATACTGAGCCATGAGGCCAGTCATGTACGTCATCATCACTCCATAGAGAAACTGTTCATGTCTTTGATGCGGTCACTGTTCTGGTTCAATCCCCTGATGTGGCTTGCCGAGAAGTGTCTGGAGGATGTACAGGAGTGGCAGGCCGATAAGGATGCCCTATCGGACGGTTACAGGCTGGATGAATACAGACAGACTGTAGTGAACCAGCTGTTCGGATACAACCCGGAGATGGTATCGGGGTTAAAAAGCTCATTTACCAAACGCAGACTGTTGAAAATGAAACAGACCGAATACAAAGGCGGTATAGGGCTCCAGGTTTGCGCTACCTCACTTGTTGCGGCAGTTCTGTTCCTTGCTTTCGGCTGCGGCCGTGCCAAGACGGCAGAGACCCCGGCGGATGCCCCGATAGACTATGAGGACCTCTACAATAATAAAAATTATGTAATGACAGCCGATGAGTTCCTGGGCGATTTTTCAGGTACAAGAACCCGTACCGCAAGTTATGTGTTTGAACGTGACGAACAGGGACGCGTAATCAAGGGTGTGGAGATTTATGAGAACAAGGATTATACTATTGCTCCCGTAACAATTGCAGTAAACGGAGTGGAAAGGGCTAAATCACCCAGAGACCGTAAACTCAGATGGATAAACAAGAGTACCGTGATAATTATTGGCGGAAAGAAATCCACACGGGCAGACTTCCTTGCACTCAAGGAGGGGGATTATAAAAAGATATACTATTTCCGTTCCAAAGGTGAAAAGGCGGATGAATGCTCGTTTGTTTATGTCTCCACTGAGCAGCACCAGGTTGCATCAAGCGGCTTTCCTGTTATAATTGATAACCCCGGATTTGACGCTCCCGATATCATAGATCCTGTAGGAATGAGTTTCTATGAAGAAATGTTCCTGTATCAGGCCGTAAATTACAGTGTTGCCACTCCTGATGCCAAATTCGTTCTTGACGGGAATTTTGTAAGTTATGATGTGTTCCAGGATTACCTGGTGAATCCTGAGAACCGGATACCTAATCTTCTTGTCTATCGTAATGATGCTGCAAGGAAGTTTTTCGGTGATGATTGCTGGGAGGTGGTTGAATGCAGTAACCGTAAGAACGTGTTTATATGGTTTGACAGGCTGCATGGCGACAAAGTGGTACCTCAGTTGGGGCGGAACGGAAAGGAGTCCAGTTATGAGGATATTAAAGATGCCATTGCCAATGCAAAAGCATTCAACAAGACAATAGGCGGACCTACGCTGGTTGACCTGCATGTTCAGAAAGATGTAACAGACAGCCAGGTTAAGGAACTGATAGATAATTGTATTGATGCTGATGATCCGGATGTGTATCTGTATATGCAGAGGACCAGACAGATTATCTCTGAAGACGGTAACGGAAACAGAACTGTACGCTCAGTCTATGAATACCGATAACCTGATTGAACATGGGTATGTAGATCTGGGCCTGTCGGTTATGCCCTGATAATAACAGTAAACCGTATAATTATCCGGTATAACATTATTTAATAGAGCAATTGTTGAAAACTTATTCATTCTGATGTGCGGGTTTAAGGGAAAAGCAGTACCTTTGCGGCATGTTAAGAAAGAGAGGAAATATTGACTGTTCACCAAAGCATAAACCCACGGGTGGTGATAGTGTTTTCAGTCATTTCATTTCATAAAGGGGGAATTGTTTAAGACATTTTCCCTTTTTTCTTTTTTAATGTAGAAGTAAAGTAATTTGATCAATATAACAGAAAATGACAGTATCACTAGTTTTGGCCGACGGCACCTCATTCAAGGGTGAGTCATTCGGATACAATCAGCCCGTTAGTGGCGAGCTTGTATTCAATACCGCAATGGCCGGTTATCCTGAGATCCTGACTGAGCCCGCATCGCGCGGACAGCTCATTGTTATGACCTATCCGGTGATAGGAAACTACGGCATCCAGCCCATGAGTGCCGATGAGAACGGGCTTCCTACCAATGCGGAGAGCGAGCACGCACAGGCACGCGCCCTGATAGTAAGTGACAAGAGTGATTTCTACAGCCACTGGAACGCTGCCGAATCACTTGAGGAGTGGATGAAGCGTGAGAAGGTGGTAGGCATAGAGGGAGTTGATACCCGTGAGCTTACCAAGCATATCCGCAATCACGGCAGCATGACCGCCAAGATACTGTTTGACGGAAAACAGAAACCCGCTGAGTATGCATACACCAACATGCTGCCGGAGGTATCGGTCAAGGAGCCTGTTACATATAATGAAGGTGGTTCCAAGACCGTGGTTCTGGTGGACTGCGGCGTCAAGGCTGGCGTGGTACGCTGCCTTATCAATGAGGACCTCAAGGTGGTTCGCGTTCCCTGGAACTATAACTACTCAAAGATCAAGATGGACGGTCTGGTGATATCGGACGGCCCCGGTAACCCCAGTTACTGCAGTGAGGTGGTTACAGCTTTGCAGAAGTTCATGGCTAAGAATGATACCCCGATACTGGGTATAGGTATGGGATGCCTGCTGCTGGGACTTGCCGGCGGTATGGATACATACAAGCTCAAGTTCGGTCATCACACCCAGAACCAGCCGGTACAGCTGGTGGGTACGGACCGCTGCTATATAACCACACAGAACCACAACTACGCAATACGTGAGGATTCTGTTGTAGGTCAGTGGAAGGTATATCTCAAGAACCTGAACGACGGTTCTGTTGAGGGTATCTACAATACCCGCAAGCCCTGGGTGGGCGTGATGTTCCACTCGGAGAGCGATCAGGTAAGCACTGATGCTGAGTTTATATATGATGATTTTGTTTCAAAACTCTAACACCCTAAGGATATGGCATTGAAGAAGTATAAGAAAGTGCTGCTGCTTGGATCGGGCGCACTCAAGATAGGTGAGGCAGGCGAGTTTGATTACTCCGGTTCGCAGGCTCTTAAGGCCCTGAAGGAGGAGGGTATAGAGACCATCCTTATCAACCCCAACATTGCTACGGTTCAGACCAGCGAGGGTGTTGCCGACAGAGTTTATTTCTACCCTGTAACCCCGTTCTTTGTAGAGAAGGTAATTGCCAAGGAGCGTCCCGATGCAATCCTGCTGGCGTTTGGCGGTCAGACCGCACTTAACTGCGGTGTGGCACTGGAGCAGAGCGGTGTTCTGGCCAAATATAAGGTAAAGGTGCTGGGTACCCAGGTTAAGGCCATTATGGATACCGAGGACCGTGACCTCTTTATAAAGCGCCTTGATGAGATAGGCGTACAGACCATCAAGAGTCACGCAGTTGAGACCATGGACGATGCACGCGCAGCTGCACGTGAGCTGGGTTACCCGGTTATCATCCGTTCGGCTTATGCTCTGGGCGGTCTGGGCTCGGGTTTCTGCGACAATGAGGAGGAACTGAACAAACTTGCCGAGAAGTCATTCTCATTCTCACCCCAGATTCTTGTGGAGAAGAGCCTCAAGGGCTGGAAAGAGATTGAGTTTGAGTGCGTGAACGATAAGAGCGGCAACTCAATCATAGTCTGCTCAATGGAGAACTTTGACCCGCTGGGCATACATACCGGCGAGAGTATCGTGGTTGCTCCTACACAGACACTTACTCACCACGAGGTGCAAAAGCTGGAGGAGCTGACCATCCGCATTGCCCGTCACGTGGGTATAGTAGGTGAGTGCAACATCCAGTTTGCATTCGATCCCCAGAGCGAGGATTACCGCGTTATTGAGGTTAACGCCCGTCTGAGCCGCTCATCGGCCCTGGCATCGAAGGCTACCGGTTATCCTTTGGCATTCGTGGCCTGCAAGCTGGGTCTGGGCTACAACCTGTATGAACTTAAGAACTCAATCACCAAGGATACTACCGATTTCTTTGAGCCCTCTGTTGACTACGTGGTCTGCAAGATTCCGCGCTGGGATCTGAGTAAGTTCCATGGCGTGGACCGCGAGATAGGCTCGTCAATGAAGTCCGTAGGTGAGGTTATGTCTATAGGTCGCAGCTTTGAGGAGGTTATCCAGAAGGGTATCCGTATGATCGGTCAGGGCATGCACGGATTCGTTGAGAACAAGAGCATCAAGTTTGCCGATCTGGACAAGGCACTCAAGGAGCCTACCGACAAGCGTCTGTTCGCTATCAGCCAGGCATTCAGCGAGGGCTACACCATAGACCGTATCTATGAACTTACCAAAATCGATAAGTGGTTCCTGAACCGCCTGAAGGGTATTGTTGACCTGTCCAAACAGTTGCATAAGGTTAAGGGCATTGATGCTCTGGGCGAAGGCCTGTTGCGCAAGGCCAAGAAGATGGGATTCAGCGATTTCCAGATTGCACGCGCCATAGGTGAGGAGAAGAAACTGGGCACACAGGCCGGTCTGCTGGCAGTACGTAACAAGCGTAAGAGCTTAGGCATTGTTCCTTATGTTAAGCAGATAGATACCCTGGGCGGTGAGTATCAGGCCAAGGAGAACTACCTGTACATGACTTATAACGGCTGCGCTCACGATATACCGTTCTTTGATGACAAGAAGTCTATCATTGTTATCGGCTCGGGTGCATACCGCATAGGTTCATCGGTAGAGTTTGACTGGTGCGGAGTTCAGGCCCTGAACACAGTACGCAAGGAGGGCTACCGCAATATCGTGATCAACTGCAACCCTGAGACAGTAAGTACCGACTACGATGTTACAGACCGTCTGTTCTTTGACGAGCTCACATTTGAGCGCGTCATGGATATCATAGAACTGGAGAATCCATACGGTGTGATTGTATCAACCGGAGGACAGATCCCCAACAACCTGGCCATGAAGCTTGACGCCATGAACGTACCTATTCTGGGTACAAGCGCCAAGGATATCGATAATGCCGAGGACCGCGAGAAATTCTCGGCCATGCTTGACCGTATAGGCGTTGACCAGCCGGAGTGGAGCGAGCTTACCTCAATGAAGGAGATTGGCAAGTTCATTGACAAGGTGGGATTCCCAGTACTGGTACGTCCCTCATACGTGCTCTCAGGTGCTGCCATGAACGTTTGCAGCAACCAGGAGGAGCTGGAACGTTTCCTGCAGTTGGCAGCCGAGGTATCAAAGGAGCATCCGGTTGTAGTTAGCCGATTCATCGAGAACGCCAAGGAGGTTGAGATGGATGCCGTTGCCAAGGACGGTGAAATCATAGCATACGCCATCAGCGAGCACATTGAATTTGCCGGTGTACACTCAGGTGACGCTACCATCCAGTTCCCGCCGCAGAAACTTTATGTTGAGACAGTTAAGCGTATCAAGCGCATCAGCCGTCAGATTGCCAAAGAGCTGCATATAAGCGGACCGTTCAACATCCAGTATCTGGCCCGTGAGAACGATATCAAGGTAATTGAGTGTAACCTGCGCGCTTCACGTTCATTCCCGTTCGTAAGCAAGGTGCTCAAGATTAACCTTATCGAGATAGCAACCAAGATCATGCTTGGAATTCCTGTAGAGGCACCCGAGAAGAGCCTGTTCGATATCGACTACGTTGGTATCAAGGCATCACAGTTCTCGTTCAACCGTCTGCAGAAGGCCGATCCCGTTTTAGGCGTTGATATGGCATCGACAGGTGAGGTAGGCTGTTTAGGTGATGACCAGCGCTCCAGCGCTACGCCATCCTGGAGTCAATGCTCTCAGTTGGCTACCGCATCCCCAAGAAGAACATTCTGCTCTCAACCGGTACAGCAAAGCAGAAAGCCGCCATGCTGGATGCAGCCAAGATGCTGGTATCAAAGGGGTACAACCTCTTTGCTACCGGCGGTACATCCAAGTACCTGGAGGAGAACGGTATAAAGAATACCCGCGTATATTGGCCCAGCGAGGAGGGACAGCAGCCGCAGGCCCTTGACATGTTGCATAAGAAGGAGATAGATATGGTCGTTAACATACCTAAGGACCTTACACAGCATGAGCTTACCAACGGTTACAAGATACGCCGTGCAGCCATTGACCTGAACATCCCGCTGATTACCAACGCAAGACTTGCAAGTTCATTTATTAACGCGTTCTGTACCGTCGATATAAATGATATACCAATCAAGAGTTGGGACAGCTTTAAGTAAGCTGCCCCAACTCTTGAGGTATGGACCTTGTCTATACCCCCTAAACCCCCGGAGGGGGCTTGGTCGCTTCGCTCCGAATTATTAATAAAGATTCCAGCTAGGCGATTCTAGGTAAAAATAGGTTTTCTTTTGCACCAAGTAAAATGAAACTCCGACAGCAAAGCGTTGTCGGAGTTTCATTTTACCCGGCCGGAGGCCGGCAGAGTGGAATGGAATGAAATGGAATGGAACGGGTTTGGGGCGTCGCCGCCCCAAACTAAAAAAAGGTTGTTTCTAATACGCAGATAGGTTTCCAGCTAACGACTTTTTAGGCCCTGAAAGGGCCATAAAAGTCAAAAACATTCGAGCCGCGAAGCGGCGAGCTTTATTTGCTCCACTTTATTACAATACCTGATTGTGCAGGCACTGTAACGCGTACAGGAGTCTCAGGATGTAGATTAACCCGGAACGTTTGCCCAGAGAGCAGATCCGTGACTTTAACACCATCCCGGGCCTTTAGTTCCATGTAGTCAAAGGCGTGCTGCGGGATGTTGACGGCAGTGTAAAGCGGCTGGTCGCAGAAGTTTGTCACAACCAGTATTGCGTCATTCCCGTCGGAGCGCAGGAATGCATACTGTCGGTGAGGGTTGAAATCCGATGACTGCGGATTGACGTACATCAGGTCAAAGAACTTGCCGTTACGTATGCAGTTCTCCTTTTTGCAGATACCCAGCAGAGTGGAGTAGAATTGTCTCAACTCACGCTCATCGGCTGTCAGGCGCTCATCATTCCATTTCCCGTCATTGTACAGGCGGGTAAGAGTATCGGGAGCCCAGTAATCAAATATTGTGGTGCGTCCGTCAAGCCCGCTGAATCCTTCCCGGTCCATGCCTGGCTCAGCGACCTCCTGGCCAGCATACACCATTACGGGACAACAGTCCATTAGGGCCGAAACAATCATAGCCGGACGTCCTTTCTGCCCGTTTCCACCGAAGAATCGGGAAGCTATGCGCTGCTCGTCGTGGTTCTCCATGAAGTGAAGCATGTTCGGGCCTACCTGACCGTTCTGCTGCCAGCAGCGCGTTATTGCGGTGGCCGATTCACGTGACTCCACTACAGCGCGAAGCGTGTCATAAAGACCTACCTTATCATATATATAGTCGAACCCGCCCCAATCTACATAACTGCTGTAAGAACCGGGGTTGTAAATCTCGGCAATGAACTGAATCTCCGGATGCGACTGCTTAACCTGTCTTACTGCCCAATGCCAGAAATCCACCGGAACCATTTCGGCCATATCGCAACGGAATGCATCCACGCCTTTCGATGCCCAGTAAAGCAGTATGTGGAGCATCTTTTTCCAGGTGTCCGGAATAGGGTCGAAACAGTGTCTTCCACCGCCAGTGTAATCAACACCGTAGTTTAGTTTTACGGTTTCATACCAATCTGAGTATGAAGGAGTTGCTGTGAATTGGTCATTGCCTGTGGCTCGTGCCGGGAACTCCTTGTAACTACCCCAGTCAACTTCTCCGCCAAGTGCCTGTCCGGGCATGTAATAGAAATTGTTCTGCGGCGAGAAATGCATGCTTACATCATCATCCTGCCCCAGGTCTTTCACGCCTCTGGGCTTTTTGACTGAATGATACTGGCGGGCCACATGGTTGGGCACGAAATCCATGATGAATTTCATACCGGCGGCATGGACGCGATCCACCAGAGCCTGGAACTCTGTCATTCGGTCCGGAACAGACACTGCCAGGTCCGGATCTATGTCATAATAGTCACGGATAGCGTAGGGCGAACCTGCACAACCTTTTACGGTCTTGGGGTTTGATTCCGGAATCCTGAACTTCCTGTAGCTGGTGCAGGATGCGTGGGCTATCAGTCCGGTGAACCAGATATGAGTAACTCCCATCGCCTTGATGTTATCAAGTACGGTGGGAGTGAAACTGTTCAGTTTGCATGAGCCGTTGGTGCTGATGTCACCGCCAGTTACGTTCTGACCGCCGCTGTTGCAGCAGACTCTGGTGAAAACCTGGTAGATGACGGATTTTTCCATTTAGCCTCTGATTCTTTTGATGAGACCAGTCAGAACGGCACCTGGACCACACTCTGTGAACTCCTCGGCTCCATCGGCAATCATGTTGAGAACGCTCTGAGTCCAGCGTACCGGTGAGTTGAGCTGGGTTACCAGATTTGCCTTGATTTCATCGGGGTTTACGTGCGGTTTGGCATCCACGTTCTGGTAGATGGGGCAGACGGGTGTATTGAACTGTGTCTCGCTTATGGCCTGTGCAAGCTCCTCCTTGGCGGGAGTCATGAGGGGTGAGTGGAAAGCACCGCCTACTACGAGCGGCAAGGCACGCTTTGCGCCGGCCTCTGTCATGAGCGGGCAGGCGGCGGCAATAGCTTCCTTGGAGCCGGAGATAACCACCTGTCCGGGGCTGTTGTAGTTGGCGGGTACAACCACCATGCCTTTGGCATTCAGGTCGGCGCAGATGGCTTCAATCTTATCATCGGCCAGACCGATGATTGCGGCCATAGTGCCGGGAACCTTCTCACAGCACTTCTGCATGGCACCGGCACGCTTGGCAACCAGCTTGAGGCCGCTCTCAAATGAGAGGGCGCCACATGCTACCAGGGCCGAAAACTCACCCAGGGAGTGTCCTGCCACCATATCGGGCTTGAAATCAGCACCGTGCGACTTGGCTACTGCCACTGAATGGATGAATACTGCAGGCTGTGTAATATCTGTACGGCGCAGGTCTTCATCACTGCCGCTGAACATTATGTCAGAAATCTTGAAACCAAGAATGGAATCGGCCTCTGCAAACAACTCTTTTGCCCAGTCAAACTGGTCATACAGGTCTTTACCCATGCCCGAAAACTGGGCACCCTGTCCGGGAAATACGTATGCTTTCATATCTGGAATAATTAGTATGTACAAATTTTAATAGTTACCTTTGTGGGCTATCTGAGCAACATGTATTGATTTGATGCGCACTTTTTAATAACTTGTGCAAAAGTAGTCATCATTTCTTATGCCTACCGAGGCACACAGAACTTTTTTTTATGACTCTACACAATTATTGTTTTTTGTGCGCGTTTATTTATAAACGAGATTTTGATGCTTAATTATAAAATTCAGAATTATACTAAAGCCGGATATATGGAGCATTCCGATGCGATGGGAATAACACAACGCTCAATTAAGAGGCTTTTTGATATTGTATTCTCATTGGTCGGGCTGGTTGTATTATCTCCGTTATTTCTTGTGTTCTCCATTATCCTGCTGTTCAGTAAAGGGCCTGTGATATTCAGGCAGGAGAGAATAGGCTATAAGGGAAAGCCTTTCACCATCTACAAATTCAGGACGATGAGCATCGATGCCGAAACAGACGGCATTCCACGCCTTGAGGCGGAGCGGAACAGGTATCTTACTCCTTTCGGGCGTTTTCTCCGCGCACATCACCTTGATGAACTGCCCCAGTTGTGGAATGTTCTCAAAGGTGATATGTCTTTTGTCGGACCACGTCCCGAACGCCAGTATTTTATCGATCAGATAAACCGCGAGACAGATGACTACCGTTACATATATCTTATGCGTCCGGGAGTTACATCGTATGCTACTATCTACAACGGTTATACGGATACCATGGACAAGATGCTCAAACGTCTTGAGTATGACCTGGATTATCTTGACAACCGTAATATATTCACTGACCTTGGGATAATCTTCAAAACGGTTTTCTCGGTTTTCAGTGGAAAGAAATTCTGACTTTCTCCCCGTCATTTTCATTGCTATGAGAAAAATCTTCTTTTTGTCATTATTCTTGTTGGCTGGTATTACCGCCTCTGCGCAGATGACAGAGGACCAAATAATAAAATATGTACAGGAGCAACAGGCCAAAGGCGTTTCCCAGTATCAGCTTTTGAAGGCGGGCGTGGATAATCGGACGCTCGACTCTCTGAAAAAGGGTCGGAACATCACGATGGTGACGCTGGCAAGGCTGTGCCGGATCCTGGATTGTACGCCCAATGAAATTGTAGAGATCCGCAAGGAATGACGAATCACGGCGCAGGCCGACGGTTCGTCATTTCCTTGCTTTTGCGGTAAAAATATCTTGACACCGGGCGATCCGTATGATAATATTGTAAGGCTGAAAAATGACGGCAATGTGCGGGTGTAGTATAACGGCTAGTACAACAGCCTTCCAAGCTGTGGGCGTGGGTTCGAT
>CADCLI010000044.1 GCA_902802285.1 uncultured Bacteroidales bacterium | reverse complement strand
GAATGCGTCACTTTTCAAAAATGACGCATTCTTAAACGACCCCTTTGCGTCAACCCCTTTGCGTCACTTGTTTGAAGTGCCGGGAGTGGGATTTGAAGTGTACTGAATCTCACACAGTGCATCACGGTCATTGCCGTCGGGCATTCTAACCAGCGAGTATGTGGGGGCCGATGCCTGACCCTGATTCATGCCGCGCGGCCTACGTATCTGCGGGACCTCGGCCAGGCAGCCGCCCTGGGTCTGCTCTCCCTCCAGCACTGCAAGGTCCGGTCGGCAGATGGTGCCGTTAGCGCTTGAGTTGCTCTGTTTGGAGCCGTAAATGACTGCATCCACCGGAACGTTTCCGTGATACAGAGCTATTGCTCCGGCACGTGTTGAATATGTATAGCTGTAGCTGCCGTCCTGAGCCAGCGGGGCAGCCGGAGCCGATATAGCATCACCGCTCATGTGGTCATACTTGAGTGCAGGCGTGAATTCAATTCCCGTACCCGGAGCCCACACATCAACACTTGCAATCTGGTCCATGGTGAGCGGACGGTCTATCTCAACAATGCCGGGCTCATGAGGCTGGCCCTGCTGTCCGAATCGTCTGGGCTGCGGAGCCTGAGATACCTTAACGACCTTGGTAATCTTACGCACCTCCTTGCGCTGACCGGTGCTTATGGTAATCTCCATGCCCTCACTGAGATTGGCAGTAACCTCCAGGTTCAGGGTCTTGTCGCCGGCCTTGGCGGGACCTGAAAGAGTTGTCAGGGTTCCTGGAGTGCCAACCTTGGTCAGAGTCACCTCCTCATATCTTCCGCCCAGGTCGATGCCTATCTTCTGCCCTACCTCAAGTCCGGCTACCGATGCTACAGGCAGATTGGTGCTTCCGGCCTTGAAAACACGCTTGGCATCGGTCGGAACCGGAATGAATATCTTGGTCAACGGTGCGGCGTCAAACCGGAGCGCATCGGCATTGGGACGCAACACCAGATAATCCTTGGGCCTGATTACCGTTCCGGCAGGCAGTCTGGCCGCACGTACCGGAGCCCATCCGCTGCGGGTAATCTCAAGCTCCCAACCTGACAGGTCAACAGGTTCATCCTGTGAGTTGTACAGTTCAACAAACTGCTCACCGCCAAGACTTATCTCATTGATACTCACTGCAGCCGCACTGCGGATACGGATCTGTGCCGATTCATGCCCGCCGTCATTCCAATCGGCTGTGATACGGGCAAAACCGCAATAGTCTTTACCGGGACCCGTTATCCTGAACTTGGTGCTGGCGGTAGCGCCAGGCATAATCTGCTCATTGGCATCGGCATATTCCACCTCTGTTTTCCAGCTACCATCCATATCTATTCCGATGCCAAGATTCCGGATGGGGGCATCGGTTGTGTTGCGGAATGTAACCACCAGGCTCTGCGGTTCACCCTTGCGGAATGTAAGCAGCCTTGAAGCCTGGAGCGTAGGCTCCGAATACTTAGCTGAGGCGATGTTTGCCTGAACAGCCTGAACTGCCTCAAGTGTAGGATAGCCCACGGTCATTGCGCCCTCGTAGAAAGTTCCGGCTGATCCGTTGCCGTTGTCGCCGCCATTGGCCAGCAGCAGTCCGCCCTTCTTGCTCATGGGATAATAACCCTCGTTGGGATCGGGCGATACGGGACGCTCGCCCTCATAGAATGTCACCACATCGGGCTTGGTGGCATCACCGCCGCGCAGGTCCCAACGGTTGCCGCCTCCGCCGTTCACGTAGGCCGATACAAACCTCCAGTCTGTAATGGACGGCACATCATTCTTCTTGGCATTGAAACCTGAGAATAGTCCGGCCTCCATATCGGCCATTATCCAGGGACCGTCGCCGTTGCCGCTGCCCCAGTTGGTGGATGTGCCAAAGTATGTGGTCTCCATAGTGCCGCGGCCAACAGCACGTCCGTTGGTGGATGAATTGCCATAGTCAAAGCAGCAGCCGCTGTCAAAATGGTTGCCGTCCACAACGTAGTAGATTCCCTCGGGCTCATCGTTGATGGCCAGAGTGAAGCGTTGTTGATTCTCAGTCCCATGCCGGGCATGAAATATGCGCCATACACCTTGTGGCCGTTCAGCACGGCAGGAGCCATATCGGCTATGGGCAGCGTGTTGAACTCACCCTTGGCCGGACCGTTGAAAGTGCCGGGAGCAGCCTGCATCAGGTCATTCCCGTGTCCCGTCTGGTCATAAATGATGCTTATATATCCGATGGTCCCCTCCAGGAAAGCATCCTGTGCGGCGGCATCGGCATAACCTCCGTCTATTGTGCCTATATCAAGCGTCTTGCCGTCAGACTCGCGCACCACCTGATAGAGCGGTCCTTCATACTTGGAATAGAGCTTGCGGGTGGTGCTGTGAGCGGCCACACACTTGGTTCCAAACTTCTCATAGATGTCACAGGGTCCCTTGACCTTGCCTGTGCAACCGGCCAGCATCAGTGCGGCGGCAATTAGGATGGAATATTTCTTCATATCTGGTTGTTGTAATTATCCGCAAATATAGTAATTTAGCGTTATGAAACCTACTGTTATTGACCTAAAGGACTATGAGCTCTCCGGAGGCGGAAAGCTCGGTGAGAGTTATAATAAAAAGGACGACCCCGACATACTGCTCAAACTCTACTCCACGGAATTGGAGAAGATGGGGCTTGACGAGTATGACAGGGCCTGTAAAGTTTACAAATTGGGACTGCCCTGCCCCGAGCCCGGCCAGCTGGTACGTACTACCGATAACCGCGTTGCCATCCAGTTCAGACGTATCCACGGCAAGCTGTCTTACGCTCGCGCGTTGAGTATCCACCCCGAACGGATGGAGCAGTATGCCGCAGAATTTGCTGAACTCTGCAAAAAACTCCACTCCACCACACCCCCGCCCGGACTCTTCCCCACATTCAAGGACCAGAGCAGGCAATACATCACGGAGAATCCGTTCCTGACTGATGAAGAGAGAAGTGGCATCCTGCATTTCATAGACTCCCAACCCGATGCCGACACCGCCCTGCACGGTGATCTGCACATAGGCAATGCGATTTTTGATGAGCAAGGCCGAAAGTACCTCATAGACCTGAGTGAATTCAGCACCGGAAGCCCCATGTTTGACCTGGGTATTATCTATCTGCAGTGCTGTTTCATACCCAATGAAGTTGAGATGGAGCTCTACCATATCACCAAGGATGTATCGGTCCCGTTCTGGAACCTCTTCATAAAAAACTACATAGGACCCGATACAGATGTTGAAGAGTTCAACCGGCAGATACTCCCCTACGCCCTGCTGCGCATACTCTGCGTAGAGAAGATGATGGGTTATCCCGTTCCCCCAATCCGTCCCGCCGTCCATAAATTGTTAGGTATTAAATAAAAACATATCCGCTTATGACTTTTGTTATGATTCTGCAGCTGCTCATAGTCCTGGCAGCACTTTATGTAGGTTCACGCTACGGCAGCCTTGCACTGGGTGCCATATCGGGAATAGGTCTGGCCATTCTGGTTCTGGGTTTCGGCATGAAACCGGGCAATCCGCCTACCGATGTCATTTACATAATTATAGCAGCCGTCACCTGTGCCGGAATCATGCAGGCCGCCGGCGGTATGGACTGGCTCATACAGATTGCCGAGAAACTGCTTAGAAAGCATCCCGAGCACATCACCTTCCTGGCTCCTCTGTGCACATTCTTCCTCACGGTGCTGGTGGGTACAGGCCATGTGGTCTATACCCTGATGCCCATCATATGTGATATTTCCCTGAAAAAAGGCATACGTCCGGAGCGTCCCTGTGGTGTGGCATCAGTCGCATCACAGGTAGGTATAACATGCTCGCCGATAGCCGCCGCGGTGGCATCGTTCGTAATAATAAGCAACAGTAACGGATTTGATATTAACAACTTACAGGTAATTGCAGTTACCATCCCGGCATGCTTGTGCGGACTGATGGCTGCCGCACTCTGCTCTTACAAACGCGGCAAGGACCTGGACAAGGATCCCGTATTCCAGGAGCGCAAGGCCAACCCCAAGATGTACAAGTACATGTACGGCGAGACCGCATCCGTGCTTGACAAGGAGGTCACCAAGAGCGCCAAGATATCAGTTTACATATTCCTGGGCGCACTTCTGGTCATCACGCTTTACTCATTCTTCCAGATAATAGGCCACGATATCCGTCCCACGGTAAACGGCAAGCCCATTGGCATGAACATCATCATCCAGATTGTGATGATATCGGCCGCCGCATTCATGATCATATTTGCCAAGGCCAATCCCCGCCAGGCAGTAATAGGCAACGTATGGCAGTCTGGCATGGTTGCCGTAATAGCCATTTACGGAATTGCATGGCTGGCCGATACATATTTCGGCAACTATCTGCCTCAGATGCAGTCCAGCCTGGAAGGTCTGGTAAGCAAATATCCATGGGCCATATCACTGGTATTCTTTGCGGTATCCGTATTGGTCAACAGTCAGGGTGCCGTTGTGGTTGCCATGCTGCCTTTGGCCTACTCCTTAGGCATTCCCGGCCCGGTACTTCTGGGTGTGTTGCCATCGGTCTACGGATACTTTTTCATACCCAACTATCCGTCCGATATCGCAACGGTAACCTTTGACCGCTCCGCCACCACCAGGATAGGCAAATATCTGCTCAACCACTCGTTCATGATGCCCGGACTGGTGAGCGTGATTACCAGCACCATCGTAGCCTCCCTTATCACCAAACTCATCTATTGATAATTAGAGCGGTATCTAAATCGCAATATATTGGGATTTTGTTTGTTTTTATAAAAACATGCTATTATCTTTGCATCAAAATCGCAATATATTGGGATTATGGATTTGAAACAAGTTGGCAGCACTATCAAAATCAGGCGCAAGAAACTGGGAATTAACCAGCAAACGCTGGCTGATCTGGCTGGTGTGGCCGTGAACACCATAGTTGCAATAGAGCGCGGCGAGGGCAACCCTCAATTATCGACCCTGCTAACCATTCTTGACACATTGGGTCTGCAGATGGACATCAACTTGAAGCAGTTGGATTATGAGACAGTGTAAGGTATTGGTTCACAACATAGAAGCAGGCATATTGCAGGAAACTGATGACCGCAGATACGTATTCTCTTACAATGAAGACTATAAAGGTGATCCGGTATGTATATCTATGCCCGTACGCAAGGATCCGTACGTATCGGACTCACTTTTCCCCTATTTCTTCAATATGCTTTCCGAAGGTGCCAACCGGAAGCTACAGTCCCAACTTCTCCATATTGACGAGCACGATGATTTTGGAATCATGCTTGCGACAGCTCAATTTGATACCATAGGAGCAGTAACCATAAAACCATTATAACCATGACATAAATTAATGTTTGCCCTTCCACTGATAAACCGCGGTGACGGAGAGTATCATCTGGCTCCGGCATATGACCTGATAAACACCAGCCTTCACCTTAGAATGCCACGCATATTTGCACTGGACAAAGGTTTGTTTAAAGAAGGTATGCATCTGTCCGATACCCGCACCATAGAACGTCATGACTTTGAGGAGTTTGGCCGCCGCATCGGACTGTCCGAGCGACTGGTTAATCGTGAACTTGATCTATTTGCCTCCTGTCAACCGTTGGCAGAGCAACTGATTTCACGGTCTTTCCTGTCAGAAGACCTGAAGCATCATTACCTGCAATCATATAACTACCGTCGTATTACCCTTAATTCAAAATAAGATATGGAAGATCAGCTTTACTATACAATGTTTGAGGACAGGCTCTGCAAGGAGATGCTCAAGATTTGCACTGATGCCGGTATGCTGGAGGGCATATTGCTCCGGTCCGATGACATCGACCTTAAATGGAAGGAACTAGCGCCGGAGTATATGGCCGATGGCGTTAAGGAGATTGCTGCGTACCCTACCGTTTCTGTGGCTTGGGCAGGTTACATAGGTCTGGCAGTGGCCTGCTGGTGGAACCGTGACTGGAACAAGCTTAAAGGCCAGCCCTACAGCGTACTGCTTGGCCCCAACGGATTTGATGATATGGATGACCACATCATGAAAGACATACTGGGACTACTGCCGGGTGGCAAGCAGGCGCAGCAGATAACCGCTGTGATGCAGAGTTGCGCACAGACTGCAGTGACGTTCATCCGCCAGGAGCGTATTGAGCCTCAGAGCAAGCGTGCTTTCTATGTGTATGCCCGCGCCGTTCAGGTAATGTTCTCCATAGGCGCCGCAATTGAACTCCACCGCCTGGGCTACGAGATGAAGAAACTCTCTAACTGATGGAATACAGGACCATGAATGATTACCTGAGCGGGGTGTTTCCCGGACGGGTAATCAAGATTGCAGTAAATGCGGGACTGGGATGTCCCAACCGTGACGGCACTCTGGGCCATGACGGATGCATATACTGCAACAACCTGTCATTCAATCCTGCATACGCTGCAAATGATTTGTCCGGCGGCATTACCGCTCAGTTGGAAAGAGGTGTAAAGTTCAACAGCCGCAAGGGTGATTGTTACGGGTATCTGGCATATCTCCAGTCATATACAAACACTTACGGACCAACTGAACGATTGATTGAGCTCTATGAGGAGGCGCTGAGGTTTCCCGGAGTAAAGGGGTTGGTCATTGCCACACGTCCAGATTGCATCAAACAGGATTTGGCCGATTGGTTTGAACGCAGGTTTGGCCGCCTTGCACCTTCCGGTCATCCGCATCTGCTTGTTGAGATTGGAGTTGAATCCACACTGGACCGCACTCTGCAACTCATCAACCGACACCACACATTCCAGTGTGCATCGGATTGCATCAACGACCTCTATCAGCGCGGAATAGATACCGGAGCACATCTGATCCTAGGCCTGCCCGGCGAGACAGAGCAGGACTGGATGACTCACGCCGACCGCATATCGGCCCTGCCCATCAAGACTCTAAAACTACATCAGCTGCAGGTGGTAAAAGGCACAGTGCTGGCACGCATGTATGAGCAGGATCAATCAAGCATCAGACTGTTTGAAACTCCTCAAGAATACGCCGCGGTAGTATCGGCCTTTATTGAGAGAGCCCGCCCGGACCTCTATTACGACCGCTTTGTCTCCGAGACTCCCAAATCCCTACTGATTGCCCCCGCCTGGGGCATCAAACCCCAATTTTTTAATCAGATGGTGAAAAACGCCGCAAAGGGGTCGTTTCTTTTAGTCGCTTCGCTTTCTTAAGACTCGCTTCGCTCGAATAAGCGCCGCAAAGCGTCGAGCGGTAAAAGCGTCCCTTCGGACCGAGCGAACAATGCGTCGTTTTTGCAAAAGTGACGCAAAGGGGTCGTTTAACAATGCGTCAGAGCGAACAACACTTCAATGACAGTGGATTTTTTTTTGTAAATTTGCAGTACTAATGATAAAGGACAACATTATGAAACAACCCATCAAGACTACTGAGGCTATATTCCCCATGCCGGTTCTGCTCATAGCCACATACAATGAGGACGGCAAGGTAGATATTGATGCCCTGAAGGCTATCACCTTTGATCCTTACACCCACGGCTACTACTTAGTTGCAGGGCGGGTTGGAAACGCTTTCAAGGACGGACTAAAACTTAAGAAATGAAGCACAATAAGCTATGGACACTGGCCGCCATCCTGACATTCTGCGGCACAACGGCTGTAATGACTGCATGTAAGGAGTCAAAGCCTCAGGAGAGCATCACCGTACAACAGGTAACCAGCGAGGAGCTGATACGCACATCGCAGAGCTGGGACGGCGTGGAACTGCCGGACTATTTACAGGGCAGCCCTGAACTGGTGGCCGTCAAGTACGTGTTCCCGGCCGGCCAGAAACTGGGCTGGCACCACCACCCCGTCATGAACTACGGCGTGCTGATACAGGGCGAGCTGACCATCATCGGACAGGATGGCAAGGAGAAAACCGTGCATGAAGGCGAGGCTGTTGTAGAGATGGTGAACACCATCCACCACGGCGAGAACCGAGGCACCAAGCCAGTCATACTCTACATGTTCTACCTTTCGCAGGAAGGCCTGCCACTGGCTGTCCAGCACCCCGAGATTCCTTTGGAATAAGAAACAGTACATTTGGGGCCTGACCCCAATTGTACTAAAGCGGTTTGGAGGACACTGCGTGGACAGCCCACGTTCAGACGCATGAATCCGCGGCCTTCGGGGCCAGGGCTGCCGTCGGGCATAACGCTACTGAATATGGTGCCATCATTCAATGCCAATCCGGCCTTTTCTACGAACAGCTCCACCAAGCGGTTTTGTGGAAGTCCCAAGGAGCGGCAATCCAGCCAAATCAGGAATGAAGCCTGGGGTTTTAGGCATCGGATGGCAGGGATATGCTCTTTCAGCCAGCAATCCACAAAGTCTATGTTCTGCTGCACATAACTGAGCATCTCATTGCGCCACTGTGCGCCCTGTTTGTAAGCAGCCATTGTGGCTACAGCCGAGAATATATTGGGGCTGTCATGCTCGCCAGTTGCCAGAAAATGGAAAAACCTGCGGCGCAGGCTGTCATTGGGAACGATGGTGTATGATGTCACCACACCCGCAATATTGAATGTCTTGGATGGTGCCATGAATGTGATGGAGCACGATGCAGCCGCGTCCGATACCGATGCAAACGGCGTGTGGCGATGCCCTGGGAGCGCCATTTCAGCATGAATCTCATCGGACACCACTATGACGTTGTGCTTTACGGCAAGCATGGCAACGCAATCAAGAGTCTTGCGGTCCCAGCAGACGCCTGACGGGTTCTGCGGATTGCAAAGTACCAGCATGCGGACCTTTGGATCAGATAACTGCTCATCAAGTTTGTCCAGATCCATCTCATAACCGGTAAGACGGCGGTCAGCATCCAGAGTGTGCATATAGTCAATATGCCCCGGACCGTCCTCATAGACAGGAATCAGCGGGTTATAAAGCACTTTATGGCCCATTCCGGTCGGCACAAGGCGGAACGGATGATAGACCGGTGTCTGAATGACAACCTTTTCATCGGGTTTGAGAAAACAGTCCATTGCCAGCCAGATTCCCTTTACTATCCCGGGGATAAAACGTATATGGTCAGGATTGACTTTCCAACCATGCAGTGATTCCACCCAACCGGATATGGTGCTGAAATAATCGGGCGGAATCATGGTATAACCCAGCACCGGATGCTCCAGGCGCTCCCTAAGCGCATCAATAATGAAATCGGGCGTACGGAAATCCATATCGGCCACCCAGAGCGGCACAAGATTGTCACTTCCAAAGAATTCCTTAAGATTGTCATGTTTGAAGCTTCCGGTCCCCCGACGCTCCACTATCTCATCAAAATCATACATACCGCGAAGTTAGGAATTTGAGCTTTACAAAACCTACGCCTTCTGCAAAAATTCAAGGATAGCCGCATTGGGGTTGTCTCGTTTTTGCGTCAGATTATTCGGGCTTCTTCCACTCAAAGGCGGTTACGGTATCATCCCAACCTACAATCTCAAACCTTGCATTGGGTTGTTCCTTACTTTTATCCAGATAGTTGACGAACTTATAGACTATCTTGGTGGCCTCATCGACCCAATAATCGGCCTTGACCACAAAGTCATAGTCGTAGCGGGTGCATTCAATGCCAAGTATTTCCCGTTTATCGGATGTAACCTCACCATACTTCTTGCAGTTGCCTGCAGGTACGCCTGCATCAAACAGCACATTGATCTCGGAGTTCTTGGCGTAACCGGCAAAGTTCAGGTAGCTGTCATCACCGCTTTCCAGCAGGTTAGTCCAATGGGCCTCATCATAAGATTCACTATGGTCTGTTGTCTTTCCGTATGCCTTGAGTGTATTTCCGTCCTTGTCAAACTCACAGTACAGATATATGATATATCTGGGTGAGACATTCTTGTAGAACCATTCGTTGCCCAGTTTTATAAGGGTTATTTTCTCCTCCTGATTGTTGTATGATGGCTGATGAGTCATCTCTATCCTGACGTTCTTGGGGAATGTGGCGGCCAGCACCCTGGAACTCATGGGCTCGTAGGTCTGTTCAGTATTGTCCACCTTGGAGGTTTCCTCATTGTTATCATTATCCTTGCTGCAGGATACAAATGCTGTCGCAAACAGAGCGACCATCAACATTACAAATACGCTTTTTTTCATTTCCGTTATTGTTTTAAGTTAAACATTATATAAACCTTATATAAACTCATGGGCCATAGCCTTGACTAAAAGCTCGCCCGTAGTGGCTGCATCAAACTTGATCTTGAGGCGCTGGCGGTACCACTTGATGGCAGGCAGACTGAGATGCATTGTATCGGCCATCTCAACGCTCTTTTTTCCGTCCGCCATGAAACGCAGAATCTGCTCTTCCTTGGCGGACAGTGTTATATGGGTATTTGCTGTATGTTCCATTCCGCATGGTTGTTGTTTACGGTGCAAAACTCTGAAATCCAAATGATTTGTGAATTATACTAAAGTATAAAAATGACTTTACGGAGGCGGAATTTCACCCTTAACCCCCCCCCAAAGCAGTGTTTTTGCTACTTTTGTGATGTTATGAGAAAAGGAATTGTCATTACAACCGTACTGCTGTTTTGCGTAACGGCAACACAAGCACAATACAATGATCACCGTGACCGCAAGCTTGATTCGCTGGAGAATGTGGTGGCGAGATGGACTCCGGAACGGCTAGCTGACGAACCTTTTGATACAAAGGCCGCCGTTTGCCTGGCTTATTCTGAACTCATGTATGGATATGAGCGAATCAATCCGGAGCGTTCCATGTATGCGGCACACAGAGCATTCAGGCTTGGAAACCGGTTGGGTTCACTGTATCAGCCCTATCTGGCATCCAAGTTCATAGGTCAACTCTATTACAATGTTGAAAAATATGACAGTACCATATACTACTATAACATAGCATTAGGTTATCTGGAGCGTATGGCTGCAGGTGAATCGGGGCCGGATAACCCTGACGGCTACCCGCAGGAGAAGATTGACGATGCCGCATCAAGCCTGTACGGAAACATAGGCAACCTGTATTATGAGATTGACTCAGTTGAGCAGGCCATGACCTACTACGCAAAGGCCGGTGAGATATTTGACAAGTATGACTGGAAGGTGAGCAACGCCATACTCTGGCACAATATGGGTGAGATATGGGCCGAGGATGGTGAATATGACAAAGCCATTGAGTGCTACAATAAGTCTATTGGCTACGGTATGGCTGCCGGTGATTCACTATGGGTAGCATCGCCCAAGCTGAGCCTGGGTACCATCTACATGAAGAAAGGCCGCACCACCAAGGCAATGCGATATCTGAAGGAGGCCGACAAGTATTACTCCGTACACCAGGACCAGGAGTATAACGACCGCATAGCTACGCTTGATGTCATGGGACAGGCGCTCAGGGTTCAGAAAAGGCAGAGCACGCTGCTGGCTATCGGTCTGGCAGCACTGGTAATAGTACTGCTGGCAATACTGTATATGAGCCGGCGTATCAATAGGCTCAACAAGGAGAATGCAGGAGCTGATGAGGCCATAACCGAGGCTCTGACCGAGAATGAGCATAAGCAGGAAGTACGAAAAAGCAGATATGAGCAGACAATCAGACTGACAGAACGCGAAGCGGAGGTGCTCCCTCTCATTGCCGCCGGCATGACCAGTAAGGAGATTGCTCAGAAGTTGTGCCTGACTGAGCAGACCATCAAATGGCGCAGACAGAAACTCATGGAAAAACTTGACGCCAGAAACACAGCAGAGATGCTTACCAAGGCCCAGGAACTGGGCCTTTTCAACCGTACATAATATTGGGAGATTGGGGTGCGGTTATTCAGGGCACGGCCATCGGACGCATGGACTATCACCTCGGGGTGTCACATGATTCCACATAGACTATCTCGCTGGGAAGCGTGAATGAAGCCTTTATTTCAAAAAAACAGGAGCTTAAATTTGGGAATTAATGTAAAATGTGTAGTTTTGCGTCAA
This sequence comes from uncultured Bacteroidales bacterium, assembly GCA_902802285.1. Taxonomy (GTDB): domain Bacteria; phylum Bacteroidota; class Bacteroidia; order Bacteroidales; family Bacteroidaceae; genus Colenecus. The sequence continues at coordinate 3,046 of CADCLI010000044.1, read as the reverse complement.
AAGTCGGCCACAAAATGTGAATCATTCTCGCATAAGTCGGCCATAAAATGTGTTTTATGTATAAGCGAAAGATTGAAAATGTACTCCAGGCATGGTTGGATGATCCTTTACACAAGCCGCTCGTAGTGAAGGGAGTCCGCCAATGTGGCAAGACCAGCAGCGTTATGGATTTTGCCAACAGGCATTTCAAACATGTGGTATATCTGGATTTCCGTGAACATCCGGATTACAAGAAGTTTTTTACCCCGAATCTGGAGGTTGACTCAATCATAATGCGCATTACAGCGGCTATGCCCAATTTGGAGATTGAACCAGGTCAGACATGTTTTGTCCTTGACGAGATACAGGATTGCCCCAAGGCAAGAGGCTCGCTCAAATATTTCCATCAGGATGGACGATTTGAAATAATGTGTACCGGCTCATTGTTGGGCGTAAACGGCTACAAGACTCCCCAAGAAAGGAAGGAGGATGAAGAAGCCTCTATCCCTGTAGGTTTTGAGGATATTGTTGAAATGTTTCCGATGGACTTTGAAGAATGGCTGTGGGCTAATGGAATCAAAGACATACACTTTGAATACCTGAAAAAATGTTTTGACAATAAAACGCCTGTTGAAGAGGCGCTTCACGACCGCTTCCGTGAACTATTAAATCAGTATATCGTGGTAGGCGGAATGCCTGAGGTAGTTACCACCTTCATGGAAACAAAACAGATAGGCAAGGTTCTTGCGGTTCAGAGACGTATTATTGATGAATATAAGTCTGACATGGTGAAATATGCCATGACAGCCGATAAGTCACGCATCAGAGAATGCTTTGAGTCAATACCATCGCAACTGGCCCGTGAGTATAAGAAGTTCAGTTACAACGTAGTACGTCCAGGTGGCCGTGGGCGCGATTATGCCGGAAGTCTGCAGTGGATAGAGGATGCAGGTATTATTCGCAGATGTTATAATACTGAGATTACTGAACTGCCGCTTGACGGGCACCGGATTCAAAGTGAGTTCAAGGTATATATGTCAGACATCGGCTTGCTTGTTTCTATGTTGGAGGATGGCACACAGCTCAGTTATAACGGCGCCATCAAGGAGAACCTTATGGCAGACATTCTTGGAAAAATGGGACGCAAATTATATTACTATCATAAAAACGCCAGTATAGAACTTGATTTTCTTATGCGCTATAAGGGCCAGTGTACACCAGTGGAATGCAAGGCCACCACAGGCAATGCCAAGTCTATCCGTACGGTTCTGAACCATCCTGAAAAATACCATGTTTCCAGTGCCATAAAACTGGGAGATTACAACATAGGATACAAGGATAAGTTGCTGACTCTGCCATTATACATGGCATTCCTCTTAACTGATGTTTAAACCGATATGACGCCTTAGACTCAGCAAAGGATTTCTTTCAGGCTTTGTTGAACTTCTCCTTAGGTTGCTTGCAGCGCGGGCAGCGCCAATCGTCGGGCACCTCCATAGGCGTTTTCCGGGATTTATATAGTAGACTCCAGCTTCATTATCCTGACAGGCCGGGAGTCACTGTGATAAAGCTTGCTCAGGATATTGGTGCGGCCGGTATCACGGAATCCGCATTTCTCCATCACGCGGCCCGATGCGGGATTATCCACAAAGTAATCGGCCCAGATGTTGTTGAACCCTCTCCTGCGGAAACAGTAGTCAATCATAGCGTGCAGAGCCTCGGTGCAATACCCCTTGTTCCAGTACGGCTTGCCTATCCAGTAGCCCACCTCGACGTCCTGCTCACCAATCTCTATATTGCTCTCAGTATGAGTGTAATAACCCATGCACCCTATCACATGGCCGGTCTCCTTGAGCTCCAGCGCCCAGGTATGACCGTTAGAAAAGATATTCTTAATCACCATCAGGCTGTCATCGACCGTCTGGTGAGGAGGCCAGCCGGCACGCTCGCCCACATCTGGGTCCGATGCACACAGGAACAGATCCTCCGCATCGGACTCCGCCCATTCCCTGAACCTCAGTCTCTCTGTCTCAAAACTCTCCATCTCAAATTATTTTCGCCAAAAATACAAAAACAGTACAAACGGGGACTGTCCCCAATTGTACTATTTTGTATGTATGAACTTGAGGGATTCCTGCTTCCAGACTCCGTCCGGCATCTTTTCAGGCCATTCATACCAAGTCCAACAAGAAACCGCCTTATCAGGAGTGATTGCATAGGCTATATCTCCGTCATATATCATATCCACCAGAGGGATCCCACCTGGAACAAGAACGGTATCAGGGTTGTTTATTGCATATTCAATATCTGAGATTTGGTTTTTGACTGCCGATTCCAGATCCTTGGCCAGATAAGATTCAATGCTTCTGGTCTCTGTAGCATCGCCTTTCTTGTATTTCAGGCTGTATTTGCCTTCTGCATTAACAAGAAACAGGCTCCATAACACTTTATCCCAACCGTTTGTTATGACATAGCCACATACGTAACCTTCCGGAGCATATTCCTGCAACTGTTTCATCCGTGATGTATTTGCTCCTATTATCTTGCGGTCTCGGGGATGTACGACAGTCTCAACCATAGGCATATTCTTCATCTTTATCCCAAAATATAGTTTGTCAATAGGAATATCAACAGTCTCATAACCTACATAAGTTATCTTAAGCCTATCATTGGGATCAACTAACCTGAAAGAGAATTTACCTTCCATATCGGTAATGGTATGCGCCATTATACGGTCTTTGGAATCCCTTTCAGTCACGTTTACCATCATCATCGGGCCGTCATCGTCAAAGACAACACCCGAAATGATATCACCAGCTTTCTGAGCGAACAAGGATACTGCTGTCGTTTCCAACAGAAGAATTGACATGAGGATTAATAGTTTTTTCATATACGTTGGTTTTGATGATTACGGCACAAATGTAAGCCATGATAAATCATCAAGACAACAAAATTGCGTTGCATTCCCGTTGCAATTTGCGTTTCCCTAAAAAAGGTTGACTCGGATTGTCTTATTCCTGATAGAAGTTGACTCTGGTTATTCTTATTACTGCTATAAGTTGACTGG
>CADCLI010000043.1 GCA_902802285.1 uncultured Bacteroidales bacterium | reverse complement strand
CTGCGCCTGAAGGACCAGTATGTCGTATCCCTTGCGGAATTCGGTATGCTGCGGATGGCTGCGGGTAACCATCTGGTCATTGGGGAATACCACAATCATCTCACGGGCCTTGTCCTCGGCAATCACGTTGTCCAGTATCCAGTTGGCGCGTCCGTGCATGATCCAGGTCTCGGTAAGGTCACCCGATCCGCCCATCAGATATAGTACGGGGTACTTTTTCTTGGGATTGTAGTTAGCCGGGGTATAGACAATCAGGTCTCTCAGACCGTTGGTCACATCCGAATAGTAGTAGTGCGTGGTCCATGAGCCGTGCGGTACATCGGGCTTGGGGTCATACCATGCGGGCTCGTCACCGTGAACAAAGAGCATGCTGAAAGAGGGCATTGCGGCATGACCGGTAAACTGGTTGTTGGCATCGATGTTCTGGACTCCGTCAATTATGATGTAATAAAGGTAAATCTCTGGAGCCAGCGGGCCGATGGTCAGTTCCCAGACACCGTTATCGCCCTTGGTAAAGTTGGGGCGCTGACGGTTGTTACCCACGAACATGGAGCCGGTCAGCTGCACGGTCTCAGCCTTGGGAGCCCTTACGCGGAAGGTTACGGTATGGTCATCATGTACCTCGGGTGACAGCACCTGGGCGTTATAGGGAAGTATGCCCTCAGGTTCAGTGCGCTGAGGGTCATACTGTATGTTCACTCTTGACTGCTGAGCCATGAGTGGCAGAGCGGCCAGCAACAATGTTGAAAGTAAAAATGAGCGTTTCATTACTTGAAGAGTTCTTTTACTGTCAGTTCAAGATAGTCACGGCAGTTCATCCATGTGTGGCCGCCGCCGGGGTTGTAGAAGGTGTGCTTGAGCCCCTGGTCGGTCAGATACTTGTCGAGTCCCTGTGAAGCAGAGATAAGGAAATCCTCCTTGCCTGTACCCAGGAACATGAACTTGAGCTGTTTCTTGAGGTCGCTCATGGGCTTGTATGTACCATTTGTGAAGTTGGTCTCATACTCGTTGCCGAAAATGGCGGGAGCGTAGGCTGCCACGTAGTGGAACTTGTCGGGGTTGCCGAATCCTGCTGCCAGAGTCTGACGGCCTCCAAGTGAGAAACCGGCTATGGCGCGATGGTCGGCATCGGCTATGACATTGTAGTTCTTCTCTATGAACGGCATTACCTCCTCTACAAACTCCTTGGTGGTAAGCTGTACATCCATTGAGTTATAGGCCTGTGCCTTACCCTGTGCAATCATTTCGGGATAGGGGTTGGCGTAAGGCATGACTACGATCATGCGCTTGGCCTCACCCTTGGCAATCATGTTGTCCAGTATGTTGTTCATCTGACCTACCTTGAACCAGGTCTCGTAGGTATCGGTCATACCGTGAATAAGGTACAGAACGGGGAGTTTCTCAGTGCCCTTGGGGTCATAACCGGCGGGAGTATATACGCACATGGGGCGCTCTATGCCGCAAGCCTTTGAGTAGTAGTAGCGGTATGACACCTTGCCGTGGGGAACACCCTCCTGGATATCCTGAACCGACGGAGCCTCACCGCGTACATCCACAAGGCTGTACTTGAAGTTCTCATTGGGGAACATGTGCATGTTGTTTGGATCGGCCACCTGTGTGCCGTCAATCTGGAATGCGTAGGGGTAGATGTCGGGGACATCGGGCTTAACGGTGATAGACCATACGCCACGGTCATCCTTCTCCATATCCTTGGTGCCGCTGAACATCTGGCACTCCAGGGCTACCTTCTGGGCATCGGGAGCCTGGCAGCGGAATGTAACAGTGCCGTCGGCATTGTACTCCGGTGACTTTACGCCTGCGGGGAAGAGGCTTGACATGAGTGATCCGGTAAGGCGTGAAGGCTCTGCACCGCCCAGCTTCTCCAAGCGTACTTTCTCGGCCTCCTCAAGGCTCATGCTCTTGGCTACTGCTGCGTCAATGACCTTCTGGTCCTGGAAAAGCAGCGGGAATGACTGCTCCAGCCAGTAGCGGGCGTTCATCCAGGTGTGACCGTACTTATCATGTGTGAATACCTTTACGTTCTTGATGTTATGGCGGTCAAGCATCTGCATCAGGTCCTTGGAGTTTCCATAGAGGAAATCATCGGTGCCGATGCCCAGCCAGAACAGATGAACCTTCTTATTGAAGGCATCGGAATCCTCAAACTGGCTGTCACGAACCTGTGTGAATGAACTGTATGAGCACAGGTATGAGAACTTGTCCAGATTGGCAAGTCCGATGGCCATACCCTGGTTGCCGCCGCGTGAAAAACCGCCAATACCGCGATGGTCGGCATCGTTGATGGTGCGGTAGTTGCTCTCCACGAAAGGCATCAGTACATCGGTGAAATCCTGGTTGAAGTTGTAGCCTCCGCCCATGCCGCCGAAGCCACCCATACCTCCGAATCCGCCCATGCCGCCTCCCTGGCGCTGGGGCTGGCGCTCGGTCTTGAGCAGTGTGGCGTTACCGTAGGGCAGAACCAGAATCATCTCCTTGGCCTTGCCCTGGGCAATCAGGTTGTCAAGGATAAGGTTCATCTTACCTACCTTGAAATATACCTCCTCGGTATCGGTGGTACCGCTTATAAGGTACATCACGGGGTATTTCTTATCCTTGTTCTTGGGGTCATCGTAGAAAGGCGGGGTATATACTATCACGGGGATGTGCATACCCAGTCCGGGTGACCAATAGTTCAGGTAATCCACACTGCCGTGGGGAACGTCCTTAAGTGCGCTCAGCTTGTCGGCACGCATATCCAGAAGGCTGTTCTTGAAAGTCTCGTTGGGGAACCACTCCGGGCACTGGGGGTCCATCACGCTGATGCCGTCCACCTCAAAATGATAGGGGTAGATATCGGGCTCGGCGGGTCCGATGGTGGCGGTCCAGACTCCGTTGGCGCCTTTGGTCATCTCAACGCTCTCGCTGAACTGGGTCCAGACCTTTACTGACTTGGCGTTACGGTTGGAGTAGTTGAAAGTTACGGTGTTATCGGCATTGATAACAGTTGAAGGGGCCTGCTGTCCCATTCCGCCCGGCTGGGCAGATGCTGTTCCTGTCATGGCTGCAACCAGCAGGAGCAGAGTAAGATTACGGATTCTCATAATGTAATATGGTGTTGTTAATAATTTTCGGGGTTTGAAGATACCCAATTAAATCATAATAATGGTTGTTTTTACAGCAAAATATGTACATTTGTTGGATTTTGGCCCCGCAAAACAGGACTATAACAAGCATAAACAATATGGAAGTAATTGATTTCAACAAACAGAACAGTATTCTGAACCAGTTCATCGCCGAAATACGCGATGTAAACATCCAAAAGGACCAGCTGCGTTGCCGCCGCAACCTGGAGCGTATAGGTGAGATAATGGCGCTGGAGGTAAGCAAGAAACTCAACTATGTGACAAAAGAGGTTACAACCCCGCTGGGCACCACAACCATCAATGTCCCCGAGGAGGATATAGTACTGGGTACCGTGTTCCGCGCCGGACTGCCTCTGCATCAGGGTTTCCACAACTATTTTGACCACTGCGAGAACGCGTTTGTATCAGCTTACCGTAAGTATCTGGATGAGGTGAATTTTGATGTGCACATTGAGTATATGGCATCGCCCAAACTGGACGGCAAGACCCTGATTCTGGTTGATCCCATGCTGGCTACCGGTAACAGTATGTATCTGGCATACCGCGCGCTGCTGCTCAAGGGCACTCCCGCCAAGGTTCACCTGTGCTCAGTAATTGCAGCTCAGGCCGGCGTTGACTATGTGTGCAAGATGTTCCCGCAGGATACCACCACACTCTGGTGCGCCGCCGTTGACCCCGAGCTTAACAGCCACGCCTACATCATTCCCGGTCTGGGTGATGCCGGTGACCTCTGCTTCGGCGAAAAATAGTACAATTGGGGTCAGGCCCCTTTTGTATCATTTTCAATTTAACAGTCTGATTATTAACCTATTCTTATGAAGAAAACCTTATTGACAGCCACAGCCGTGATATGCGGTGCAGTGGCATGGGCACAGCCCAAACTGAGTGCAGACAACATTGACCAAGTGCTCAAGGCAATGACCCTTGAGGAGAAAGCCACCCTTGTTGTAGGTGGCAGGGCAAACAGTGTTCCCGGTGCAGCCGGAGGTACACAAGCCATCACCCGTCTGGGAATACCCGCAACGGTTCTTGCCGACGGTCCTGCCGGACTGCGCATATCGCCTACCCGTCAGGGTGACAGCCAGACCTACTACTGCACAGGATTCCCCGTAGGCACGGTTCTGGCCTGCACATGGAACACCGAGCTGGTGGAGCAACTGACCACCGCCATGGGTCAGGAGGTTCATGAGTACGGTGTCGATGTACTGCTGGCTCCCGGCATGAACCTGCACCGCAACCCTCTCTGCGGCCGTAACTTTGAGTATTTCAGCGAGGATCCGCTGCTGAGCGGCAAGATATCGGCTGCATACGTAAAAGGTATCCAGAAGAACGATGTGGGTGTATCGGTCAAGCACTTTGCCGGCAACGACCAGGAGATAAACCGCAGCGAGAACGATGCCCGCATAGGTCAGCGTGCCCTGCGTGAGCTCTATCTCAAGAACTTTGAGATTACCATCCGTGAGGCCAAGCCCTGGACCATCATGTCATCATACAACAAGATAAACGGTACCTATACCCAGCAGAGCCATGACCTGCTGACGGGTTTCCTGCGTGACGAGTGGGGCTATCAGGGCATAGTAATGACCGACTGGGGCAACAAGGCCGGAACAGTCAATGCAGTACATGCGGGCAATGACCTGATGGAGCCGGGTGCAGCTTCCGAGACACAGCGTATAGTGGAGGCTGTGAACAACGGAACCCTTGACGTGGCCGACCTGGACCGTAACGTACGCCGTATGCTGGAGTATATCGTAAAGACTCCTAATTTCAAAGGCTACAAGTACTCTAACAAGCCAGACCTGGACGGTCATGCAAGAATGGTCCGCGAATCAGCCCCCGAGGGTATGGTTCTGCTCAAGAACAACGGCAACCTGCCTATGGAGGCCAAGGGTAACATAGCACTCTTTGGCCTGAGCGCATATAAGTCAATCGCCGGCGGAACAGGATCGGGTAATGTGAACAAGCCCTATATCCGCAATATCAGCGAGGGTCTGGAGGGAGCCGGTTTCACTCTTGATTCACGTCTGGCCGATTTCTATGCCAAGCACCGTGACTATGTGGCAAGCCAGAGAGCACTGGGTATGGGTGGCGGCCGCAACGTAATGCTGGGCGAGGCCGTACTGCCCGAGGTAGCCATCAACCAGGCTGCTATCCAGTCTTGCGCACAGCGAAATGACGCTGCCGTCATTGTGATAGGCCGTAACGCCGGTGAGGGTGATGACCGCCGTATGGTCGATGACTTTGAGCTTACTGACATAGAGCGCTCACTTATCCGTGATGTCTGCAACGAGTTCCACAAGGCCGGCAAAAAAGTCACTGTGGTAATGAACATAGGTGGTGTCATTGAGACCGCTTCATGGAAGTCACAGCCCGATGCCATCCTGCTGGCCTGGACACCCGGACAGGAGGTGGGCAACTCTGTGGCCGATATACTTACCGGTAAGTCAAATCCTTCAGGCAAGCTCTCCATGTCATTTCCGCTCTCATATCTGGACATACCTTCATCACAGAATTTCCCCTACACCGGCCAGCAGGCACGTCAGCAGCAGGGCGGATTCGGTGGATTTGGCGGAGGTCGCGGAGGACAGCAGAATGCTGGTACACGTAACATAGACTATACCACATATGCTGAGGGCATCTGGGTAGGTTACCGCTATTTCAATACTGCAGGCGTGGAGGTTTCTTATCCGTTCGGTTATGGACTGAGCTACACCACATTTGAGTACAGCAAGCCTACTGTAAAGGCCAAGGACGGCGGTTTTGAGGCTACCATCACCGTAAAGAACACCGGTAAGGTAGCCGGCAAGGAGGCCGTAGAGATTTACGTGAGCGCTCCCGGCGGCGGACTTGTCAAGCCCGAGTCAGAGCTTAAGGCATTCGGCAAGACCCGTCTGCTGCAGCCCGGTGAGAGCCAGACCCTGACCTTCAAGGCCGATGCATACACCCTGGCCAGCTTCAACGAGGAGGCATCCGAGTGGCAGACCGCAGCCGGCAAGTACACCGTCAAGTTTGGTGCCAGCGCAACAGATATCCGCGCCACCGCAACATTCAACGGCAAGGCCAGAAGCTGGAAGGTAGAGAAACTCCTGCTCCCTCAGCAGCCCATCCAGGAGATTGCAATCCGCTGATAACTAACAAGTTGAAAACGAGGGGGCCCGATTGCGTACCCCCTCGTTTTCTGATATGCTGAACTCACGTTACAACTCTTTTCATAAAATAAGAGCTGTTATCTATTATAATGACGGCAAGTACAGTTTTTGTGGGACAGAAGGTATTGGATCATATCCGAAGCCTGGAAAATCGTGGCTTCTCAGAATCCTATCCGGTATTGTATCTGAAGAATGAAACAGGATTTTGACGTTCTTTGCCCCCTTTAAATCCAGTTCCTTTACATTCCATCTCATTAGCTTGTCATTCATTGTGTAGTTTCCAGGTATCGCTTTATCAATAATCATGTCTGAGAAACGGTTCCAATGAATTTCAAAATATGTTGAGTCAGATAGCCCGTTCCAGTGGGTATTGTCAGGGAGATTGAATGATATGAAGAACAAGTTTCTGCCTCCACTTTCATTTGATATCTCAATGCCAAATGGTGTAGTCCATTGTATATCCACGTTTTTAACTTCATGCTTGTCCAATACACAATCCCAAGTCACATAAGGTGTCGTATTAATCATATCTGAGAGTTTCAGAGCAATACTATCAATAGCCTCTTTATAATTGCTGGTATCAAAATTCTGATTATAAGATACTGTCGTATTGCGTGATTCTTCGTACAAGGAATCTATCGTTGCTTGTAATGATTCTATCTCATTATACCCCATTAGATATTCTTTTGAAATGGAAATGTCTTTATCTGAAAGTTCATTCCTATCAATAGAAACTTTGAGATTATCCAGAATCATTTGTTTCCTCATTCTTATGACTTTGCCGTTTGAATATCTCATTTTGTCTGGCATGAAAGAGATTCCCATCTCTGTTTTTGTAGGAATAGAGTCACTTGATACCAGATAAGAGCATTTTATATGCGCACTACAGTTTTCAGGTAGCAATTCAACAATAATGGACTGTAACGCGATATCGGCTTTTTGCGGATTATCGGTAATAAAGAGACCATATGATGAGCCGTAAGCTGTTGCTATGGAATTAATTTGCGCCAAAGAACTGTATAATGGCAAACACAGAAACACGATAGATGCTATTATTACTTTCATTTTTAATTACCGAATTGTTCAATGGAGTATATAGTGGCAGGTGGTGAGGGAGTAAAATAGTTTTGCTATCATTTAGCCAGTTGGGACAGCCACTGCTTAAGGTCACTCATCCATTGCTGCCGGTAGACGAAGTTTTCATTGGCGCACCAGCCGTGACCGCCTGTGGGATAGACGTGCAGGGCGGAGCGTACGCGGTTGGCCTGCAGGGCGTTGTAGTACTCTATGCTGTTGCGCACGGGCACCAGGTTGTCATCGGAGTTGGCCATGATGAATGCGGGCGGGGTATCGCGGGTAACCTGCTTCTCGTTTGAGTAGAGGTCAATTTGCTCTTGCGATGCATTCCGGCCCAGCAGGTTGTTGTGCGAACCCATGTGGGTGAATGTCTTGTCCATGGTGATGACCGGATAGAACAGAATCTGGAAATCGGGACGCTGTTCCGGACCGTTATAGTGAGTGGCGGCTGTGGCAGCCAGATGTCCGCCTGCCGAGCATCCCTGTACGCCTATCTTCCTGATTCCGTATTTATCGGCATCGGCCTTGAGCAGACGCATGGCCTCATGCAGGTCATCCAGCGGAACCTCGGTGTGGCCGTTGGGAAGACGGTACTTGAGCACGGCCAGGGTTATGCCCTGATCCATGTACCACTGTGCCATGTTGTTGCCCTCGGACCCGTTCCATACATCGGTGTAACCACCGCCCGGGCAGGCAATGACAGCCAGGCCATCGGGGTTGGGAGCAGCCCAGATGCTGAGAGTGGGCTGTGTCACATTGGATACGTGCATATCCATAACCCTCTCGGGACCTGTAAGTCCGTTATCGGTTGGTGCACCGTTGGGCCAAAGGTTGATTACGGTTGTGGGCTCGGGTACCTGCGGAGCGGCAGGAGACTGTGCAGCCTGGGCCGGCGGGTTGTAACGTGTCATCCACACCTCCATGTTGCCGTTACCGCGGTGTGCCCATGCGTAGTAGGGGATAAGGCGGAGCTTGACCTGATTGGCGCGGGCCACATTACCTGTATAGTTGTCATAGGCGGTGGTCTCAAGGGCATTCATTGCGTATGCACGTCCCTCAACGTTCATCTTGAACGGAATCACCTTGAAATCGGAGTTTGCAGGAAGTGATGTGTTGAGTATGTTATAGTCGTTGTCGGCCCATTCGGCGCAATATACCAGCGGACCGCGCTCAACGGCAATCTTTCCGCGGTCTTCGGTAACCTGGCGGTGAGCTGTAACGATGCGGGGCTCCATGTCAAAGTGTATGCTTACCACATCTCCCTTCTTCCATTTACGGTCTATGCCAAAATATCCATCCTTAAGTGTGGACTCAACGGTCTCTCCGTTCACTTGAACGGTGTAGCCTAAGGTCTTGCCGTCAGAATAACGGTAAAGGTCTGTAGGGACAACTTCATTGCGTACCCATCCGGGGATACGGATGTTAAGACAGAACTGACCGGGGGTCTTATCGACGGTTATCTTTATATCACCATTCCATGGGTACTCTGTGGATTGAGTGATCTGGACGTTCTTGCCATTTACCTTTGTGGCAAGGGTGTTTGACATAAAGAGGTTTACAAACAGCTTGTTGTCCTTAACGGCATAAACGTAACCGGGAACCGACGGTATGAATCGGCATATGTTGCTGGGGCAGCAGGCACAGCCGAACCATGCCTGACGCTGGTGCTGTCCGTGGCTCTCCAGGGGGTTGGGGTAGAAGAATCCGCCTCCGTCCAGACTCACGCCGCTTATTACGCCGTTGTACAGGGCGCGCTCCAGCACATCCATATACTTGGCATCGCCGTGCAGCAGGAACAGACGGTAGTTGGTATAGACATTGGCAATGGCGGCGCAGGTCTCACAGTAGCCGTTCATGTTGGGCAGGTCATAGTTCTCGGTAAATCCCTCGCTGCCTCCCGTGGAGCCGATGCCTCCGGTCAGGTACATCTTCTTGCCCACCATATTGTCCCAGATGCGGTCAATGGCGGTCACGTATGACTGATCGCCGGTCAGGGCGGCCACATCGGCCATACCTGAATACATGTAACCGGCACGGACGGAGTGGCCTACAGCCTCATCCTGCTCAATTACAGGCTTGTAAGACTGGTCGTACTTGTCCTTGCGGGCGGTCTTGCCCTTGTTGTCCAGGAACAGTTTGGCCTCATCCAGGTATTTCTTGTCACCTGTTACCAGATAGAGCTTGGCCAGCGCCATCTCGGCTATCTGATGTCCGGGTACCACCACCTTTTGGCCGGGACCGTAACCTATCTCCCGGCAAACGCAGTCTGCATAGCGGATGGCTATATCCAGGAACTTGCGGCTACCGGTGGCCTGATAGTGGGCTATGGCACCTTCTACCATGTGGCCCAGGTTATAGAGCTCATGGCTACCGCTCTCCTCGGCACTCCAGCGGGTAGGGCCTGACCAATCGTGCGGATGGGCGGGGTTCATGGTGCGGGCGGTGTAGAGATAGCCGTCGGGCTCCTGTGCGGCGGCCACTATATCCAGCACGCTGTCTATGTAGGCCTCCAACTTCTTGTCAGGATAGGTTTGCAGCAGGTAGCTGGCACCTTCGATGGTCTTATAGACATCGGTGTCATCAAACGGGAACTGGGTGGGGCGGTAGTTGCTGCTGTTGTCGCCGCGGGCTGTCTCGGCCATCTTGGCGGCGGCATGCTCAAAGTTTGTGTAGCGGTCCGTCTCCTCACACTTGCTGAATGCCAGCGGAATGGTAACCTCACGGCTCTGGCGGATACGGTCACCCCAGAATGTCTCTGGTGCCACCTTGACCTGGGTGAACGGCACGTTACCTATGGGATAACTTGGCTTGTCGGCTTTCTTGGCAGCTACAAGGCTTATGCCTATGGCTACTATAGAAACATAAAGGGTTGTTTTGACGATTGATTTCATACTCATAAGCGGTTTAGTCTCTTTTTTTGCAAACTTAAGCAAAAAAGCAGTATCTTCGCGGCCGAATAGGTTGAAAACCTGTTTGCCTCTGTAGTTCAATGGATAGAACGGAAGTTTCCTAAACTTTAAATTTGGGTTCGATTCCCAGCGGAGGTACAAATATAGGCGGCTCGATGCCGCCTATATTCGTACCTGGACCTTTTTTTATTTCGCTAACGCGAAAGGCCTCCTTCCAGTCGGGATGGCTTCGCCATAAATTAATTGTTTTATATGGAAGGACTCGTGTCAATCTTCCAAGATTGTTTTTATAAAAAATTTCAATCTTCCAAGATTGTTTTTATATAAAAGCTGTTGCAGTTGTTTTGGAGCATCAATTAATCAGGTTAAAATGGAGACTTTTTTGTAAATTATGTATCTTTGGGGAAACTAACCTTTTAAAATATTAATTATGGGTCTTATTATTTCTATTCTTATTGGTTGCTTGGCTGGTTTTCTGGCTGGCAAGATTATGAAGGGTGGCGGTTTTGGTTTCTGGATCAATCTGCTGGTTGGTGTAGTAGGTGGTTTTCTGGGCGGTAATATCCTGAGTTGGATTGGCATCAGCTGGGGCGGAACTGTTATCGGCTCTCTTGTTACAGCAGTGATCGGCGCTGTTGTACTGCTTTGGATTATATCTCTTTTCAAGAAGTGATAAAATAGTACAATTGGGGACAGACCCCTTTTGTATCATTTCCGAAATGATACAAAAGGGGTCTGTCCCCAATTGTACTCAATTGTACTATTTTACTATTTTACTTCCCAGATGTCGTTGGTCTCCAGGAGTTCGCTGAAGTTGTGGTACTTCTTGGCGGCCTTGACTTCTTCTATCTGTGCGGTTACGGAGTCATCATAGGTGGGTGCCTCGACGTCGCGAATAACGCCCAGGGCTACGGGGAATCCGTCGCCGTCGCCCATCAGGGCCAGCTTGAGCTGCAGGGTGTTGTCCTGGCAGTGGGCATCGTGTACAAGGATATCCTTCAGGGTGATGCCGTTCTCACCTATCTTAACGACCTTAAGGCCGAATCCCTCCTGAACCAGTCCGAACTCATTGTTCTCACCGAACACCAGAGGCTGTCCGTGCTTGACGTAGATGGCGTTCTTGGCGCGGCCCTCCTTGTTGTAAACTGCATCGTGTGTGCCGTTATTGAATATCACGCAGTTCTGCAGAATCTCGCAGACCGATGCACCCTTGTGGTTGTATGCGGCCTTGAGGATATCTACTGTGCCGGGAGCATCGGTGGCAACGGCGCGGGCAAAGAAGTGACCGCGTGCACCAAAGCAGAGCTC